>CAMDPK010000019.1 GCA_945904015.1 Candidatus Kuenenia stuttgartensis
GCTGCATAACCGGGGCTAGCGCCGCGCGGCTAATTTGTGCAAGGCGGATCATCGCTCACACGAAGGCGGGACCGCGGATCAAACAAGAATCTCGCCGATCGGCTCACCGCCGTGAGCGATCGGGATCGGGCGGCCGGAGCGGTCGTGGATCAGCAACTCCGGGTCGATGCCGAGGCAGCGATAGATCGTCGCGCAGATGTCGGCGGGACGAGTGGGACGATCGGCGACGTACGCCGCGAGAGCGTCGCTGGTTCCGCAGAGCGTGCCGCCTTTGATGCCGGCTCCCGCCAACAGCACGGAGTAACAGTGGGTCCAGTGGTCGCGACCCGCGGTGGCGTTCACTCGCGGCGTGCGGCCGAAATCGGACGACAGGACGACCAGCGTCTCGTCGAGCAGGCCGCGTTGGTCCAAGTCGGTCATCAAGGCATCGAACGTCTGATCCAGGTTCGGCAGGTTGCACTGCTTGAGCCTGATGAAGTTGTTGTCGTGCGTGTCCCAGTACGGATCGAAGCTGGTGCGAATGCGATTTTCGTAGAAGTCCCAATAGACATCGATGAATCGCACGCCCGCTTCGACCAGCCGCCGCGCGATCAGCACGCTCGCCCCGACCAAGTTCCGGCCATAGCGGTCGACGAGTCGCGGGTCTTCGGTATCGAGCTGGAACGCGGCCTTGATTGTCGACTCGGTCATCAAGCGGAAAGCTCGCTGCTGAATCTGGTCGTACTGCGCGACTGAATCTGCTGCGAGGGAAGCCGCTGCGAGTCGGACGTGATCGTCAAACTGCTGCAACAGACTGCGCCGCGAATTCAGTCGGTCGAGCGTGCTGTCCCCGTTCAACGCCGCGTCGGCCAGAGTCGGCGTGCCGAGCCACATCGGCTTACGGCCTTCGGGCGGATGCGGGTCGGTCGCCGGAGTGCAGACGCTGCACAGCGGGTCGTACCGCTTGCCCAGAAACCCGGCCTGCGGTCCCGGTCGATGCAGCAGGCCGCCCCAGCCGAGATAATTCGGCAGCACGACATAGTGCGGCAGGTCGATGTGCGACGGTTTGAGGAATTCGCAGACCGCACCCATCGCCGGCGGGAACGAGCCTTTTGGGTTTGGATTGTTGATATCGACCGGCTGCTCGTCGCCGGTGAAGCTCGGCAGCGTGTTGTGGCAGCCCGCGTTGTGATGGACCGTGCGAACGATCGCGCAGCGGTGCATCCATCGAGCCATGCGCGGCAGGTGCTCGCAGATTTGAATGCCGGGGACGTTCGTGTCGATCGGCTGGAACTCGCCGCGAATCCCGACGGGAGCGGCGGGCTTCAGGTCGAACATGTCCTGCGTCGGCGCGCCGCCATGCAAATACAGATGAATGACGCTCTTCGCCTTCCCCAGCCGAGCATCCACCGTGCGCCGCTCTTCAGCCGCCAGCAAGTGCGACCGTGGGAAGCCGCCACTCAGCGCGGTCAACGTACCGACCGTCAACGCTTCACGCCGAGTGACCCCATCACAAACCCGCCGAGGATGACCGACCACTCGCAGCATAGTTCTGCTCCTGTCGTCGCGAATCCGAGTGTCGGGATTTTAGCAGCGTTCGATTTGGCTGGCAGCGCCGCGAGTGGACCAGCCCGCCGCGGCGGGTTGGTTGCGAAGCGAGAGAAACCTCAAGCCGATCGGAGCATCCTGCGCTCGGCGCGGGTTTCCCGACCGCGTCGCTTGACTGGACCGCAGGTCTCCTCGAATCGTTGGAGACCTGCGGTCGTCCAAGTGCGGGGGCAGGAGGCCCGCGCACAACGCGGGCCGGAGTGTAGAAGCCGTTCGTCGCGGAATCCCTCATCCGGCCTTCGGCCACCTTCTCCCAAGGAGAGAAGGGATGAAGCGATCCATTCAGCAAGCACGCCGACTGACCATCGTCATGAGCAAGCTGCTAGGGCCATTTCTGACAGTCGTTGCAGTTGGGCTCGCTGTTTGAGCGACAGGATCGTGCAGAATTCGCAGCCGGCGATGAAGCACTCTTCGGGAGTGTCTTCGACCCACATGATTTGCGCGGTGATGTTGAAGCCGCCGTGAAAATCGGAGCTGACCTCGACCAACAGTTGCTCGTTCTTGCGGACGGGCTTGTCCAGGATGACGCGCATGCCGGTGAGCGAGGCTTCCATGACGTCACCGTCGATGACTTCCGGGCCGTCGTCGGTCGCTCGCAGAAATCGGACGCTGGCCGAGACTGGAAAGCGGGGGGACTCGCGCCGTTCGTCCTCACGTCGTTCAGGATTGATGCGAGTCAGAGTGAAGCGACGCAGCGGTGGTTGACGGCGATCGTTCATGGCCGGTGAATTCCTTCGGCGAGAGAGAAGCAAATCCGGCCGCCAATGCCGATCGAGGGAGAACAGGAGGATTTAGGTCTCGATTTCGACCGCGTCAAACGCCCGTTGGCCGAGTCGCTCAGCAACGCGGTGAACCTGCGGACGGAGACAGGCTGATGCCGATTCGCTCCGGTCGGATGTTGCCGATTCGCGACGGCGAAGATTCCGCGAGGAAACGTGGGGCAGGTTTTCAACCTGCCCAGCCAAGGTGAATTCGCATCGGTGCTCTCGAAGCCTATCGATCATCGATTGGCACTTGTGACGGGCAGGTTGAAAACCTGCCCCACGGAATTACGACAGCCCAAAAAGCGGGTCGAACTTGCGGTGCAGGTGCGCGATCAGCGCCTGATGCGAGAGTGATGCTCCGGTGACTCGCTGGACTAGCTCGCCGGCGCGAAGCTGTTTGCCGCGCGAGTGGATGTTCTTCCGCAGCCAGTCGAGCAGCGGTTGAAACTCGCCGCGAGCGAATTGTGCCGGCAAGTCTCCGAGGTCTCGCTGGGCGGCGTCGTAAAACTGAGCGGCGTACATGTTGCCCAGCGAGTACGTCGGGAAGTAGCCGATCAATCCGGCACCCCAGTGGATGTCTTGCAAACAACCGCGGGCCGCATCAGGAGGCGTCAGTCCGAAGTACCGCGAGAACGTCTCGTTCCACACGGCTGGCACGTCGGCTGGTTTCAGATCGCCGGAGATCAGCGGTTGCTCCAGTTCAAACCGCAGCATGATGTGCAGGTTGTAGGTGACTTCGTCCGCTTCGACGCGAATGAACGACGGTCGCACGTCGTTGATTGCCGCGTACCAGTCGTCGGGGCTGACGCCGGCCAGCGCGTCCGGAAACGCCTGCTGGGCCGGCACGAAGAAGTGTTGCCAGAACGCTTGACTGCGGCCGACGAAGTTTTCCCACAACCGCGACTGCGATTCGTGAATGCCCAACGAGACGAACTCGCCCATCGGGCTGCCGAACGCGGCGCGGTCGAGGCCCTGCTCGTACAACCCGTGTCCTGCCTCGTGCAGCACGCCGAAGAACGCACCGGGGAAGTGCTGCTCGTTGTACCGCGTGGTCAGTCGGCAATCTCCCGGTCCCATGCCGCTGCAAAACGGATGCGGAGCGACGTCGAGCCGCCCCGCCTCGAAGTCGAAACCGATTTGTTTGGCGGCGGCCTCCGCGAAACGCCGCTGCGCCTCCAACGGAAATCGTCGCGTCAGCAAGCCAACGTTCGGGCGGCGCGAACTCCCCTGGATCGAATCGACCAGCTTGACGAGTTCGTCGCGCAGCGGGGCAAACGTCGCCGCGATCTCGCGCGACGAGGCCCCCGGCTCGAACTCGTCGAGCAGTGCGTCGTACGGCACGCCGCCGGAATAGCCGAGTGCCTCGGCCTGCTGCCGTTTGAGACCCACCATTCTTTCCAGCCACGGTTGGAATTCCGCAAAGTCGGATTTCTTCCGAGCTGCCACCCAGGCGGTCTGCGCGAGCGTTGTCGTTCGCGACAGCTCTTCAACCAACGCTCGTGGAAGTTTCGTGACGCGGTCGTAGCTGTGCCGCGCCTCTCGCACGTTGACCGCCATCGCCGAAGTCACCTCGCCGATCGCCCCGCATTGTTCCAGTTCGGTCAACAATTCGCCGATACGCGGCGACGTGGCACGCTCGTGAGTCAGTCCTGCAAGTGTCGCCAGTTGTTCCGCGCGATGATCGGCACCAGCGGGAGGCAGATAGGTTTGCTCGTCCCATCCCAGTACGCTGGCGCACGAGCCGAGCACCGCCGCTCCACGCAACTGAGTCAGCAGATCCTGATAGGTCGCTTCAATATTCGGCATCACGCGGTCCTTTCGATCGTGGCCGACGCGTCTCGCGTCGAACGGATGCGAGACGCATCCGCCACTCAGAGGCTATCCGAGAAGGTCCGTGGCGTAGGCTTCCAGCCTGCGAAACTGTGGAAAACACGACAGGCTAGAAGCCTATCCCACGGTCAAACGACACTTTTCGGATAGTCACTCAGTCGGTCATTGGCGGTGGTTCGGTCGTGACGTCGTGCCAGGTCATTGGGGTGCGGTCCATCGGTTCGATGCGCAGCACGACGTGTCCGTTTTGGAAGATTCGCACGGTGCCGGTCGATTGCGAGACGGCGATGGCGATGGCTTTGGTGACTTTCGAGATCGCTGCCGCTGCCCAGTGTCGAGCACCCAGGCCCTTCGACAACGCGACGCCGCTGGCCGGAGCGTCCAGGATGCGCCCCGCCGAAATCATGACTCCGTCCGCCGAGACCACGAACGCACCGTCGATCTGAGCCAATTCTTTGACGCTCTCGCGCACGCGAGGAGATCGAATCAGCCGCTCTTTCCGAGCGTAGCCGCGGAACGGATCGTGAATCTGCTCGTGTGAGAATTCCAAAACCTTGCGGTGCTGGCCGACGACGAATAGCGCTCCGACCGGTTGTCCTTCACGGCCTTCGCGGCCGATCTCGATGGCGATGTCGGTTACCTGTCGGAGGGTTTCCAGCGGCACTTGAGTTTCCAGCTTCTGCAAATCTCGCGCGGTCAACGACGTCAAGTGCTCGCCCAGACGGATGTAGGTCAGCGTGTCGAGCGTTTCCTTGTCGAAGCCGGCGTAGACCGCGACGACGGTATCGCCGCTCCGCAGCAGTTCGTCGCTGATGGCTTCCAGCAATGCCTGGCTGACTTGGTATTGCCGAGTCTGCGGCTCAATTTGCAGAGGCACGATGGCCACTTCGTCGTCTTCGGCCGCTTGCTGCACCTCGATCTTGTCGGAGGTGACGATCAACCGCGTTTTTTTGAGCGAGTCGCGAATCTCGGCGAAGTTGTACGGCACCTCCGCCAACATCACGACTGCAACGGCCTCGGTGTCTTCCGCGACTTTGCGCGCGGCGAACAACAGGCTTTCGGACTGGCGCGAAAGTTCGTGACGCTTGATCATGCGGCGGAAAGTCCTGGTGGTTACTTCTCTCGATTGGCGAGTTTCGGATTCGGGACGAGGCGTTCGGACTGCGTCATCACGGTGTTGACCAGTGTGTTGGGGCCGATGCCGTTGAGGACTTGGCTTTCCATCCGCATCTCGCGAGAGACAATCTGCCCTCGTTGGTGATCGAAGACGATCTTTCCGCTGAGCAGCCGGGCGGTGATTTGCATCTCGATCAACGGATCGCGGAGTGGCGTCAAACAAGAAGTCTGCAATTCGATCTCGGTTTGTGCCCCGTCCAGCTTCAGCAGCCGGTATTCGCGGCGCAGCTTGACTCCTTGTTTGAGCGTCTTGTCCAGTTTCGCAAGCACTTCGAATTCGTCTTTCCAGGTGTCGCCGACTCGCACCGGATGATCCGGAAAGACGATCAGGAAATTCAGCGTGGGATCGTCCTTGAAGTCTTTGGAGACCTTGCCGTCGCCGGTCACGCTGTCCGCCACGATGAGCCTTCCGTTGGGGGCAAATTTGATTCGCACCAGTGGCTTGCCCACAGTCGCCAGCAGCGGTCGGTATTCGGACGGGCAACTGTCCGGTCCATCGGCCGAGTCGAATTTCGATTCCGCGTCATCGTCTTGCTGGCTGGTCATGCGCGTGCGGTCGATGATTGGCTCGACGAGTGCGTTGCCGTTCTCGTCGACGGAGATGACTCGCAGATGTTTGTTCGCAATCGTTTGGCTGACCAACTTCCGTTTGAGGTTCGGAAGCCGAATGTCCATCGTCATGTTCTGTTTGTATTCGAGGTGCAGCGCTTCGCTGGGTTGGAATTGATATGCCAGCCGCACCGCTTCGCCTTCGGCCGCCGCCAATTCGCGGACGATCAGGCCGAGGCTGGCCAGACAGAATGCCAGACAGAATGCCAGCCAGAGTCCTTGGCGAAATCTGACTCTCAGCGGTGGTGCGTCGTCCATTGATGGAATCCTTGGTCGTGTGGATGACTTCGGACGTGGGAATCCGAACGACGACGGGTTAACGCGCGCCGCTGACCGGTTTGATTTCTTCTCGCGGCTGTTTGCCGACGCCGAAGGAGGCGATGTGCAATCGCAGGTGGCGTTTGAGTTCGACGTGGTCACGCGGCATTGTTCCGGTGATCAGCATCAATTCATCGACGACAAATCGGCCTGACTCGCGGATCAACGTGACTTGAGCACCGAACTTGTCGTTGCCCAGGATCAGCTTTGCTCGGTCATCGGTCTGTTCGATCGAGACCAGCGGGGCGTGCAAGTGCTGAACAATGTCGTGTCCGATGTTGGGAATCTTGGGTGTTTGATGCCACACCAGCCGATTGAAGTCGCTGGAGGAATGGCGCTGCAAAGCGTCCAGTTGCCCCAATCGCAGGCCAGCGGCGAAATCGAGCACCGGCAACATCAATTCCAGCGTGGATTTCAACGAGCTGGGGCGGCCAATTGTGGGCAACAACACGTCATCGACCAACAGTTCCCCTTGGCGGTCTTGCAGCATGTAGGTCAACGCTCGCGTGCCTTGCGTGACCGTGACTTCCGTGAGAGACCCGGAGAAGACGGTCGATTGAACTTTGGGTGGTGCGTCTTCGATTTCGTTGAGCGGCATCTCATGCACCAGTCCGGCGTGCAGTGAACGCCACACACGACGGTCGAAGTCGGGCGAGGAGCTGGCGCGGAGCGTGTCCAGATCGCGGGAAGCCAGCGCTTCCGCATAGATTTGCACCAGCGCGTGAGCGGTGAAGAGCGCGGACAACCGCTTCTCCTGCCGGCTGTCGAGTTCGTACAGGGTCACTTCTTCGATCAGGTACTTCGCTTTGTGATCAGAGTCGTCGGCCTCTTCGCGGAGCAGGCTCAGCTTGAGCACTTCGTTCGGTCCTTCGACCACGAAGTCGGAATGCTTGCCGCGAAGCTGAGCCTCCTGCGGATCGGTTGTGGAGAATCCCTGCCAGGCCACATGAATCTGCACGCTGTCGGCTGGCACGTCGCCGCTGGGCAGCGTCACATGCGACAGATTTGCGGGAGCGAGACTGCCGCTGAAGAATTTCGGCGTGGAAAGTGATTGCAGACGCGACTTGTCACCCGCTTGATACGCGTTGAGGAACGCCGTCGCCGTTTGTGTGACTTGCGCCAGTTGCCGCGTTGAAGGGACGGCTTCCTTCTCCTCGCGCGAATTGACTTCGACTTCGTCCACCAGCCAGTGACCGTCAGCACGCTTGGCCGTCAGCCACAGTTCGCCGACCGCGATCGGCAGGCGGATATGTGCGGTGTTTTCATCGAGTTGTGCTCGCGGTTGCAGCCGCTTGCCGGTCTTTTGTTTGCCGATCACTTGCTGCGTCAGCCGGTTCAAGTACGCGGGAGGCAGCGGTCGCAGCGTCTCCGCGAATTCGGGAGTGACCGTGCGGAGTACGTCGTCGCGGTCGCCATCCTTCCAGGCGTCGAGGAATTCGCGCACCGAAAGGAGCAGGTCCATTTGCTCGGTGACGGATTTCGTGGCCGTGACGCCGTCTTTTTTCTGCTTGAGGTAAATGTCATCCACGACCCACTTCTTCGTCTGCGGGTCGAGCTTCAATTGGTACTTCAGCTTCTGCTTGGATTCGCCGACCAACACGGAGACACGCTTCACCGTCGGTGAAACTTGTTCGACCTTGTCGATCTCCAGATCGCCGGTCGGCAGCCGCAGCAGTTTGAGGTCGTCCAACGCGGCGTCCTGCCGTAAGGCCCGCTCTCCAAACTGCGGCGTGGTCGCATCCTTGAGCTTTTGCATGTCTTCGCTCGCGAGCGCAATGCCAAACCGCTCGATGCTGCGCGTCTCGACGACGTTGGCGCAACCGGAAAGGCTCAGCCAGCCGAGGCACAATGCCAGCCAGCAGGCATTCGATCCGCAGTGACACGGGAGAGTCACGCAACTACGCATATTGCCATCCATGGCAAAGACGGAACACGAGAGGACAGTGACCAGTCATCCGAGACCGGTCGGAAGGGAGCGGCTTGTCCCAGATTTCCCGAAGAGGGTCAAGATGGAGCTTTCAGCACCGGCTTCGACGTCCCGTTCGACGCCACAAATTGGCCAACATCCTGGTTCGAGCGTCTCCGCCAGATGAACCCATCGAGGACGTAATGTGTGATCTGCGGAACGGCCAGCAACGGCACGAGCACCTGATCCCAACCGCCAATGTTCCAAGCGGGGCCGAACAGCCACGATCGGTCGTGCCAGACGCCGCAGTCCCACAGAAGCTCCTCGGCATAAGCCAACAGCCACAACAAGCCCAGGAATTGCCACCAGCGCCAGCCAGGGCGTCTGCTGACCGGGGCAGGCGAGGACTCAGTGCGGTCAGCGGATTGGAACCATGCAACCAAGACCATGTACGGCACGCCGTGCGTGATCACGTTCGTCACCGTGAAGGCGTAATCAGAGTTGAGGCCGACAATCCCGACGTACCAGCACAATGCCGTCGTCGCGATCACGAGATCCTTGCCCGGATTGAATTGACGCTGCCAGATCGCCCGGTACGACGAGCGCGCAGCGTACACACCCAACGCACCCCAATAAATCGGAGCCAGGACTCGTTCTGCGATCACTGGCAGTTCGACGAAATCCGACGACACGAACCACGAGAAACGACGCGAATGCGAATGCCAAAAGACCAACGGGTAAATCGTTGCCAGATAAACCGCCGCCGAGTCGATCGCTCGGCCGAGGCGGTCTCGTTCGCCGGCTTTGGCTCGGTACAGCGCGACCCAGCCGTATTGCTGGCGGACAAAATGAAAGACCGCGACGTACGCCAACGTCCTCCAGAACAGACTCGCGCCTTCGGAATACAACGCCGCTCCGATTCCGAACGCCAGCAGCGGCACCAGCGCGTACAACCAGGCTCGACGTTGCAGTTCCGCGCGATCGAAGTACACACGGAACCCCGTCGCGTAGACGTGAGCGACGTCGATCAACAGCACCGAGACCACCCACAACCAATCGGGCGTCTCTTTCTCCAACCAGCCCAGCGGCCAACCCAGAGCCACCAGCAACAACGCCAGGACCGCGCTGCCGCCAAACGTCAGCAGATCGGTCTTCGCAGAAAATAACCACGGGTAGGACATGTTGGGATCAGGGGCGAGGGGTCAGATCGGCCAGAACCTCGTCGGCCGCACGCAGGCCGTGGTCGAAGGCTTCCTCGAACAACGCGATGCCGCTCAGGTCAGTGTTCGCGAAATGGATGCGACCGTCCGGCAGCGCAGCTTCGCGGCGCTGGCGACTTGTGATGAAGCCAGGACGTGGGCGAATCATCGCGTGTCCCCAACGGAAGACATCCAGCCGAGTGACCAGCGAACGAATCTCCGGGTGCGGCAGTTCGAGATCGGTGAGCACGACATCGGCCAAGTCCGCCCACTTCGCTTTCAGCAATTGCTGCCGCGCCGCTTTGACGTTGTCGTCGCAGAGTGGGTGGTACCACGTCAGTACAGTCGGCCCGTGATCGTTGCCCGATTGATGCGTCGCGACGACGTAACCGAGCGAACGACTGTCGTGGATCACGTTGTCCCAGCTCAGCGGAAAACTCGACTCGCGCGGGCGGCGGCTGAGATGCACGTTCGCCACCAGCCACGAGCCGTATTCAAACTGCTCGGCGCTGCGGCCGGTTCGTTCCGCAAATCCGTCGATCAAGCGCGGCGCGAGAAACTGCGGAGCCGCGAAGATGACCGACTTCGTTCGGAAGCCGACAGGCTGCTCTGACGCGGTGTCGAAGGCGAGGACTTCGAGTCCGTCGTTGCGCATCAGCCGCAAGGCGCTAGCCTCCGGTTGAGTCTGGCGTAACCGAGGGCTAGCGCCCTGCGGCTGATTCGAGACATCGCCAGATGGCGGCGTGCCCGAAATCCGCGCCACGGCGATACCGGTCTTCAATCGCGCGCCCGCTTGCGAGGCCAGGTGCTCGACGATTCGGCCGTTGCCTTCCGGCCAGGTCATCAGCGGCTGATGTTCGGTTCCCGGACCCCTCAGCCGAGCGGCGAAGTACAGCACGCCGGCCCACGCACTGGTTTGCTCGGCAGTCAAGCCGTAGTCGTCGCGGCAACTGTAGTCGACCAGCCAGTGCAATCGCGGCGAGGTCCAACCGTGTTGACGCAGCCATTCGGCCATCGACAGTTTGTCGAGTTCCAAAACCTCGGAGTCGTCGGTCGCGTGGCGAATCGGGATCGAGAACGCTCGGCGACCGGCCGCGTCGTGCCACGCGGACCAGCGGTCGATCTCTTTCCGAAACGCGGCAAGCTGCGCGAAGTCTTCCTCCGAGGCACCCGTCGCCGGATACAAACCTTCGATCCATTCTCCGTCTACGAACACTCGCTCATCGGGATCGCGGCACAAAAACTGTTCGGCGATGACCGGCGATCCGTCGTCGGCCAGCGACTCGACGACGCCCATTTCGTCCAGCAGCCGAATCAGATCGCGGTTATGAGGCAGCGGCACCGGCAGGTAGTGAGCGCCCCACGGAAACGGAGTCAGCTCACAACGTCCCGATCGCGATGTCCCTCCTGGCTGCGACTCCAATTCGAGGACCACGAAATCCTCGCGGCCGTTTTGTTTCAACCTCCACGCGGCCGACAGACCGGCGACTCCGCCCCCCACGATGACCACGCCAACGTCCTGCCACTGATCCGCATTCGGCTGCGGTCGAAAACCGTCTCGTAACCGATGCCCGATCTCCAGCGACTGGCCGAGCAACTCTCCCGCCGGCGGCAGACGCGGCGCTGTCGAACATCCCGACGTCAGCAACGCCGGTGCTCCCAGCAGTATCAGGATCAGTTCGCGGCGAGTGAGTGTCATGGGAATCACTTTGGGAGCGTCTGCATCGGGAAAAGTGGAAAACTCAGAAGGACTGCTGTCGCAATCAACCCGGAGGGTTTTCAGCAATTAGCCGGGGGTTGAGCGAAGCGATACCCCCGGTTTGAAAGATTCAAAAAAATTGCATCCCAGCGGGATGCCAGCAAACTTGGCTGCGACCCCGCCGGGGTCGAATTAACGTCACGGGCTCAAACCGGGGGCGTCGCTGCGCTCAGCCCCCGGCTAATCGCTGCCAAGCCTCCGGCTTGAAATCTTCCAGACAATCACTTCATCGCTCCCCACTCTTGGTCGTAGTAATGCACCAGCACTTGGTTGTTGAGCTGATTCACTTCCGCCTCGACACGAGCCAGATCGGGCGGCAGATCAAACAGGCTGTTCAGGATCTTGTCGGTCAAGAATCGCGACGGTCCGAGGAGTTCGGGCGACAGACTCAACGTCTCCGGAAGCGGTGCGGCGGAGGCCAACACAAAACCCCACTCGCCGAACGTCGGCACGGCGGCGTGATACGGCCGAACCTGGAAGCCGACCGATTCGAGCGTCTTCACGATGCACCAGTACGATTGCGGTGCGACCAACGGCGACGTGCATTGCACACTGATGATGGCATCGGCCGTCAGACGCTCGCGCAGCATTCGATAGAACCGGGTCGAGTACAGCTTGCCGACCGAGAACGTGCCGGGATCGGGGAAGTCGATGATCGCGGTGTCGAACTTCTCGTGGGGCAGGTTTTCAACCTGCCCGGTCTCCGATGTCTTGGGCGATGAAGTGGCGGGCAGGTTGGAAACCTGCCCCACGGGTCGGCCGACCCACAAGAACGCATCCTCGTTGATGATCGTCACGCGGCGATCCTTCAGCGACGAGCGGCTCAGTTCGGCCAGCGGAGGAAAACGATCCGCCAGCGAGGTCATGCCCGGATCGAGATCGACCAGCGTGACCGATTCGACCGACGAGTATCGCAGGATCTCACGCACAGCCAACCCGTCGCCGCCACCGAGCACCAGGACTCGGCGCGGCGACTTCACCGACGACAACGCCGGATGCACCAGCGCTTCGTGGTAGCGGTGCTCGTCCACCGAGTTGAATTGCAGATGCCCGTTGAGATGAAGCTGAAAGCCCCGCGCGTTGCGAGTCAGCACGATTCGCTGGTACGGCGTCGATTCGGCATGGATGATCGGCTCGCCCAGCACCTGTTCTTCGGCCAGAGTCGTCAGGCTGTCGGCTTTGATGATCCCCACGATCAGAAGACCGATCACCAGGCAGGCTCGGCCGCGCAGACCACTCAGCCCGCGCGACGACAGCAACGGCCGCAGCAGGTACGTCCCCCACAAACCGACCACGGCATTCAGCAACCCACACAACAGAGACGTCCGCACCAATCCCAAGCGTGGCACGCAGAACATTGGAAACAACAGCGACGCGAACAACGCTCCGAGGTAATCGAACGCCAGCACGCGCGACACGAGATCTTCAAAATCGAGATGGTCCTTCAGCAACCGCATCAGCAGCGGCAGTTCGAGCCCGACGAGCGTCCCGATCGCGAACACAATGCCGTACAGCACGACTCGAAACGCACCGACCGATGAGAAGGCCAGGAACAGCACCGGTGCTGACGCCCCACCGATCAGCGCGACCGCCAGCTCGACTTCGATGAAGCAGCGAGCCAACCGCTCATCCACGAACCGCGAGATCCACGCTCCGGCCCCCAACGCCGACAGGTAGATGCCGATCACCAGCGAGAACTGCGTGACTGAGTCCCCCAGCAGGTAACTCGCCAGCGTGCCGGCCAGCAGTTCGTAGACCAACCCGCACGACGCGATGATCAGCACGTTGAGATACAACAGGAACAACGGCGCGCGGTTCATCGACTCTGCGGACTGCATGGCCGTGCCTATCCCTGAATCGCCGCCGCGATGATGATCGACATGCCGATGATGACCGCTCCCATGATGACCGCCAGCGCGACGTTATGGTCTTCTTCGATCTCTTTCTTGATCGAGAACGGCGAGAGTTTGTTCATCAGGCAGAAGCAGATCCCCAGCACGGCGATGCCGATCAACGAGAAGACGACGGCCGCCAACAAGTGCATCCATAACTTCCCCGGAGCGACTTCCTCGATGACCGAAGACACTTCCGCAAAGGCCAACGTGACCGGCAACATCCCGCCGGAAATGGATTCGATACTTATCACTATTTGCCTCCTCCCCAAGAGCCGCCGGAACTGCGGCCGTACGACGAGCCGCCTGAAGAATACGAATTGCTGTAACCCGAGCTAGGTAGAGTATCGAGGCTCAGTCCCTTCCAACCGCCGATCGCCGCCGCGGTGAAGTACCCGCACGTGAACAGGCAGTAGGTGAAGTAGCTCCAGCCCAACGGCGAAATGTTTTTCAGCATCGGTTCACTCCTCGCTCTCGCTCGTGGCATACGGGCTGAAGTCGCTGTTGCTCCAGCGATTGACCTCGAAGGTGTGCCGTCCGAACAACATCAAGATCGGCCACGCCAGCACGATGGTTTGCGCTGCGAAGAAATGAAACTGCGCCACTGGCTGTTTCAAGGCTCCCGACACGAAGATGAAATCGAGCAACGCCAGCAGCGACGCGAAGCAGACCCACATGCCCCATACGTCCGCTCGACTTGGCTGCGGCTGGATCGTCCCGACAGCGAATGGGCGGGGCAGGTCTTGCAGATTGAACGCGGCCTCGATCTCCTCGACCGAGATGTACTTCCCCAGCGAGACGTTTTCTTCCGAGCCTTTGTCCGTCATCGTCCTCTCAAACGACAGCATCAGCGGCGGAGCGATGTAGTCCGAGGTATGAACTTTTTCCTCGGTCGTCACGCGCCAATAGAACTCGCCGACGACAAACTGCACATGGGCCGCCCCGCGGTCGTACAGCTTGAACTCCCGGCCGTCGAAGCCGACATCAGCTCTGTCGCCCCGCTGAGTGACCTTCGAGAGCGGGACTGCCTCCACAAAGCTCCAATGCCCTTGATTGCGAACCAGCCATCGAAACCCTTTCGCCGGGTTGTAGAGCAGGTATTCGGTCCACGGAAAATGTTTGCCTTCCCAAACGGCGAAGCGTCCCATGAATCCGATGACCGTGTATTCGGTGTCGAACAGCTTGCCGACCGAGCCCAGCGGAATCAGCGGCTTGTCGATCCCCCGCCCGCTGAGCGTCTGGAGGTATTCCAGCTTGCCTTGCCCGCAGTCGAGCAGTGAATGGCAACTGCCGCAGGTGACCCGCTGCGACTGATCGGGAGCGAACAGCGTCAGCGGCCCGCCACATTTTGGACAGTTGACGTGCAAGGCGGGAGTGTTCGGGCCAGCCGGAAGCGCTGACGCCCAGCCGTCCGATTCGAGCCTCAGATCGGCGAGCGAAACTTCGTGCCCGAAGAATCCGCGCGGGCGATCCCCGCTGTATTCGAGTGTTCCGAATTCATCCCCTTCGCCATGCAAGTCGGCGAACCGATGCTCGGCGTTTTGCCGAAATGCCCACGGAATTTCGCCGTCCGCCGTGGCCGCCGTCGCGATGCCCTTTTCAGCAACGACGTAGCCACCTCCGGTGGACGATTTGTCGGGCGGACTTTCGGCAGACGATTGGAAGCGATGCCCCACGTCGAGCGATTCAAAACTGGGCAACTCCGCTTCGTCTGCGAAGCGTCGCTCGAACATCAAATAGAACTTCCCCTGAGCCTCCGCCAACCAGCCAACCTTGTCCTGCGGGAATCGCAGATACCACTCGTTCCACACGCCCCCGGCCGGATGCTGATACTGCACGCGGCCGACGACCTCGAATCTTTTCTTTTCGTACTTTCCCGAAAGACCACGGTGGATCGGCGAATTCGTTTCGACCAAGTCCGCGACTTTGCCGTGGTCTTCGACTTTCTTGTCGGCACGGGCGACGACCGAGTGGCAGAAGTCACACACCGTGACCAGCGAAGTGCTGAGTTTGAACTCCACCGGCGCGGCACACGCGGGACAGGCAACGATTCGCTTCTTCATGCGGTCGCTCCTTCCGGTCGAATGTCAGGCGAGACGACACCGCCACGTTCCGCGATGCGCACCGAAACCAACTCCGCGCCGAGCATCTCCTGCAACCGATCCGCCCACGGCCAATCGCCGCGACGCCGGCACGAGAATAAGTTGAACGTCGCCAAGCCCGACTCCGGCCAAGTGTGGCAAGCCAGATGCGATTCGCTGAGCAAATAAAGTCCGGTGACGCCACCCGGTTCTGGAAACTGCCGCCACAGTGGCTGCCCGACGACCTGCAATTCCAGTTCACGAACCGCGCGCTCACAAACGGCTCGCACTGTCTCCAGCGACCGCAGACATTCGCGCGAGCATCCGCTCGCATCGACGATCCACTCGCGACCCGCACCTTCGAGGGCACGATCGGTTTGAACCAATTTTTGTTCGACCAACGTCGTCATCATGCGGCGTACTTCGTTGCTCCGCGAATTTTCTTGCAGCCGTCCGTGAGGCAGCCACAAATTGGCGCGGGCATTAAATCATCCACCGACTCATGAGGAAAGCGATGCGGACTGTGGAACCGGTGTGGCAAACCAATCTGACGGCTACGTTGACGTGATCAGTGCATTCTCAGCGATTGGCTCCGCGTGCAGAGCTTGGTTGATCTCGCGGCGCGCCGTCAAATAGTACATCGCGCCGATCAGTGCGATGGCCAGCGTGACGGCTCGGTAAGCCAGGCAAGTCAAAATACCGGTGCCGTCAGCGGCTCCGTTGAGTTTGTAGAGTGCGTTGACCGCCTCTTCCAAAAGTCCGACTCCACCGGGCGTGAGTGGCACGATTCCGGCCAACTCGGCCGCCGGAATGAAGAACAAGTGCTGAGCATATCCCGGCACGAAAGACTCGCCGCTGATGGCTTTCGCGCTGAAGTAAAACGACGAGATCATGCCGAAGTGTCCCACGACACTGATTCCCAGTACGACGAACAGCACTCGGCGTTGCGATTGATACAGCCGAAGTCCTTCGACTAATTCGGCGATCATGTGCCCGACGACCGGCATTCGAGCGAGATGCTGCCAGGCTAGCGAGCGAGTCACCGCTGGAATCAGCATCAGCGTCAGCCCGACCAATCCGGCCGCGCTGCCGATGACCAGCAATCCGACGACCGCCTTCAGTTCGGTTCGTTCGCGAATCTCGGCCCACTGAAGCCAAGCCGCGCAGGCACCGATTAAAAACAGCGCGAGCATCCCCAGAATTCGGTCCAACAGAACGGTCGCAACGGCCGTTGTGCGCCGGTCGGGTTGCTCTTTCGCCAGCAACGCGGCTTTGACCAGATCACCTCCGACCGAGCCGGGCGCGACGAAGTTGAAGAGATAGCCGATGAATCCCAGTCGCAAGGCGTCGCGGATCGTAAACGCGAACCCCAACGCTTTGACCAGACAGAACCAGCGCAGAAATGTCAGCACGATCGCACCGCCGCACAATGCGAGCGCCGTCACAAAGCTGGGCCAGTGCAGCGGCTGATGAGTGATTTGCGACAATCCGGCTCGATGTCGCCACACGACAAACGTCAGCAACGCTGCCGCCAAGAGCCATTTGGCCCACGACCAATGTCGCCGCCAACCGGGTGAGTCGCCTGTGCTTGATTCCGTCACGACGCTGTCACCTCTTGGTTTTGAATTCGATGTCGCCCAAAGAAGTCATTGTTCGACGACTGGAACAGTTCGAACGTGCGGCGAGTGTCTTCGGTGCGATCCGTTTGATCGTCAGAATCGCGCCGGTCTGTTTGCTGTGAGTGTTGCAGTTTGGCAACACGACGCCAATTGCAAGCTATGTTGCGGACGGTGACGGTTCCGACGGTGGCTTGGTTTCCGCTGCCGATTTCGTCGGCGCGACTGGCAAAAAGTGCTTGTGCGCTGTCCTCGGCAATCGGTGGGAAACTCACCGCTGAGTCCGTGTCTTCGTCGATAACTAGAGCGTTTGAAACCAGAAGGATGCTGGCGGCGCTCGCAAATAGACGGCCTGAGTCACATCCATGTTGCTCTCACAACAACGCATCGCACCCTGGATTATCTGGTTTTTGGCAGCACTGGCTTCGCTCGTGTGTCTGCCGCGATTGCTCGGCCAAGAGCCGGTCGGTCGACCGTTTCTGGCGAAACGACCGAGTGCCGTCCTGACGGGCATCACGCCTCTGCCAGATGAGCCAGTTAAGCAAGAGGTCTCAACTTCGGACGAACTGAAGATGCTCGTTCCGCCGGTCACTGAACCCGATGAGGTTCCGACCGCCGACGAAGCAGTCGTCGATGAGAAAAGAGAGGTCGCTCCGGAGACTGAAGCACCGACCCCGTCCGTTCGATTTTCCGATGTCGCGTTCGAAGAGACTCCAGAGGAACCTTCGCTTCCAAAGATCGTCCCCGCGCCGGCGACGTTGGGTGAGCCGATCATCGAAGAAGACTTGCCCGGTCAGCCACCGGCCGGCCAGTTCGAATCGGCTCAGCCGAAACCAGAATTGCCGCACACGACGCTGAAGTTCGCTCCGCTCGAAGAAGAGCCGGCACCGAAGGTGGCGGTGCCACCGACCGTGGAACTGCAAGTTCCGATCGCAGCGCCCCGTCTCGCGGTGAAGTATTGGATCGTCAGCACTCGCTGCTGCCGTCAGTCACATCACAAGTGCGGACTCAGTTGCCGGTTCACTTGCCACGCGGTCACCGAGGATTGTCAGTGCGTCCCGGTTTGCTTCGAGCAATTGATCGCCGGACAAATCCCTGGTGCTCCGACTTGTGTGCTGACGCATGGCAGCTTCACGCGAATGGACGATGTTTGGGAGGACTCCGAATGCACGTATTGCTGGCTGCGTGGAGCGTGTCCTCAAGTGCCGCTGAATTTCATCTACTTCACGTGGCCCAGCGAAGGACCGTTCGCGCTGGTGCCGAACAATCCATTCTCGACAGTGATTCCGTGCCTTGATTTCGGAGTCTTGGGACGCCGTGCGGAACTGAACGGCTTCTATCTGGCCGACCTGATCGGCTCGCTGCCCGGCCCCACGACGGTCAGCTTGATTGGACACAGCTTGGGAGCGAGAACCGTTGCCAGCAGTCTGCATCTATTAGGTGGCGGGACGGTTCAAGGCCAAGCTCGTTGGAACCCAGCGGACTGCGGACATCGCATTCGAGTGGTTCTGGCGGCGGCCGCCATCGAACACGATTGGCTCAACCCCGGCGATCGTTATGGCTGCGCGCTCAACCGAGCCGAATGCCTGCTCAACCTTCGGAACGAATGCGATTTTGCATTGGCGCTGTACCCGCTCAGAAAGCCCTTCTCGAGCCGCGCACTGGCTCGCACCGGATTCACGAGCAAGGACCAACGAAAACTCGGCGACCGACTGGTGCAAGTTTCCGAATTGGACGTCGCGCCGGTGATCGGCAAAGGCCATAGCTGGCCCAGCTACTGCCGACAGCCGGGAATCGCCGCCGCTGTGTCGCCTTACGTCTACTTTGAAGCAGCGCAAGGAATTGTCCAGAGCGCGGAATTGCCTCGCTGAATTCGTCTGGACACTCGGCCGCCAATCGGGTTGTAATCCCGCCCTTCAATCCGGCCGCCGGAGGTGCGCCGGGAGTGTCGCTTCAAGGATGATTTCGCCGTGCAACAATTCGCGAGACTGCTGCCGTATCTCTGGCAACACCGTTGGAAGCTGTATCTGTCGACGGCGTTCGCGCTGGTCGTCGCACTGCTGTGGGCGGCCACGTTGTCGTTGACTTTTCTGGTCGTGAAGGTGCTGCTGCAAGACCAAAGCCTTCAGCAGTACGTCGAGGTCGAAGTCAAGAACAGCGAAATTGAGATCGACAAGCGCCAGCGTGAGCTCGACGAACTGGATCGACAATTGGAGGCCCGTGCGTTTGGGGCATTCCCGGACGGAACGGTGTCTGCCTCAGAAAAAGAACTTCGTCGAGGCCAAGATCGTGTCGCCGGCAAACTCAAGTCAGCCACACGTCGGCTGGTCGCGTTTCGCTGGCTTCAGCGGCATGTGATGCCGTTGATTCCGAACGATCAATTCAAGACCTACGCCGTGATCCTCTTCATCCTGGTGATTGGGACGACTGCCAAAGGAACTGCGGTTTTCATTCAAGAGGTGCTGGTCGGAAGCGTTGTCGAATTGACGGTCATGGCGCTGCGGAAGGATTGCTTCCGGCACGCTCTGAAATTGGACTATCAGACGCTGATGCGGCACGGGAAACCGGAATTGATGTCGCGGTTCACCAATGACATCAGCGTGGCGGCGGACGGCTTGAATCTGCTCGGCGGACGAATCGTGCGCGAGCCGCTCAAGGCTTTTGCCTGTATCTTCGTGGCATTCTTTGTGAGTTGGCAGCTCACCTTGCTGTCGATGGTGTGCGTGCCGGTGATGGCGGTGATCTTTCACCGCTACGGCCTGCTGTTGAAGCGAGCCAGTCATCACATGATGGAGCGGATGTCGCGTATCTACAAATCGCTGGAAGAGACCTTCGACGGACTGAAAGTCGTGATCGCTTTCAACGGCGAGAGGCGGCATCGGAAGCGATTTCACCACGAGAACAAAGATTACTACCACCAGGCCATGAAGGTCGTGCAGATTGATTCGCTGACCAGTCCGACCACGGAACTGCTCCTGACGCTCGCGGTCTGCGTGTCGTTGTTGCCGGGAGCGTACTTGGTGCTCCGACACGAAGACTCGATCTGGGGCATCAAACTGGCCGCTGAGCCATTGTTGATCGAAGACTTGTCGTGGTTCTATGCCTTGTTGGCCGGCACGCTCGACCCGGTGCGGAAGTTGTCGTCGATTTACTCAAAACTCAAACGCACCTCCGCCGCGACCGAACGCATCTTCCAAGTACTCGATTGGCAGCCCGCGTTGAAGCTCACCGAACAACCGCAGCCAATGCCGCGTCATTCGCAGTCGATTGTCTTCAAAAAAGTCTCGTTCCAATACGACTCGGATGGTATCGACCGGCCCAACGCGCTCACGGATGTGACGCTCAAAGTCGCGGCGGGAGAAGTCGTGGTCGTCGTCGGGGAGAACGGCAGCGGAAAATCGACGCTGGTCAATCTGCTGCCAAGGTTCTACGACCCGAATTCCGGCTCGGTGCTGATTGACGGCGTCGACATTCGCAACGTGCGGTTGCGCGACCTGCGTTGCCAGATCGGTGTGGTCACACAAGAGACACTGCTGTTCGATGAATCGATTTACGAAAACATTCGCTACGGCAAACCGGACGCCACTCATGCCGAGGTGCTTGCCGCTGCCGAAAAGGCCCGTGTGCCGCAGTTCTTCGATCAACTACCGGAAGGCTTCTCGACACGTGTCGGTCCGCGCGGCAGCCAGCTCTCTGGAGGACAACGGCAACGAGTCGCATTGGCTCGCGCGCTGCTGATTGATCCGACGATTTTGATTCTGGACGAAGCCACGTCTGCCGTGGACGCACAGAGCGAGTTGATGATTCATCAATGCCTGGGCGACTTCGTCAAAGGGCGGACGGTGTTTCTCATCACGCATGCGGTGAAACCCGAAATTCTGGAGTTCGTCTCGCGGATCGTGGTCATGGAACAGGGGCAGCTTCTCGCCGTCGGACCGCATGACGAATTGCTGCAATCGTGCCCAGCGTACCAGCGGCTTTTTTGTGCTCAGTCTTCAGGCCGAGCCGGCGACAACCTGCCAGCGTCTCGCATCGACTTGCCGATAGTTGCCGACGCCGACTCGGATGCCTCGCCACCGATCGAGCCGCCGCACGTCATCAAGTTCACGCCTGCGAGCAAAACTGCACCGACCGAAGCGCTTCGGAAAGCGACCTGAGTCGGCGTGACTTGTGCATCGTCGAGTTCCGTGCGGAAGACTACTGGGATGTCCGCCGTTCGCTCAGGCGAGCGCACACCGCTTGCAACTCCGCTCGCAGGACTTCCTGAAGCTCTGGGCGAAAAGACATGCCGTAGCGTGTGGCGGCATATCGGAGATACCACTCAGCCGCATCCTGCAAATTGGGGTGCGATGACGCGCCGCGGCGCAGCCGCTCGGCAAACTGGTGCAACGTCTCATGCGTGGCGCGTTCGAGGTCGAGCCGCCGCAACCGGCGATCCAATTCTTCCAGCAGGCGCCGCAACTCGATCACCGCGGGTTCCAGCGGACCTGACTCGCTGGCCCGGCGAGTGAACCGCAACTTCCGAACCGCTAAGAACAGTAATCCGCCAGTCATCAATGCGCCCGGAATCGTGTTCAACAGGCTCAGGACGGACAGCTTCAACGCCAGCCATTTGCCGGACCAGCCTTCGCCGGCCAGCGCCGTGCGAATCATCTGACCGCGCAGAGTCAGCTCATCCCACAACTGCCACAGGCCAAACTCAGTGACGGTCGTGGGAGTGTGATCCGCCGGAGTCGAGTCCACGACGACCCAGCCTTCGTCGGGCAAGTAGGCTTCGACCCAAGCGTGTGCGTCCCGCTGCCTCACGACCCAGTATTTCCCCAACAGGTTGTATTCTCCTCCGGCATAACCGGTGACGTAACGGCATCGGATGTTGCCGATTCGCAACAGCACGGCCGTGCCGCTGGCAAAGTACTCGCAGTTCGCCGCCGGCTTCTCCAGTAGGAAGTACAACATGGGATCGACCATCGGCGGGATCTCGATGTTGGTCGAGTAGCGATATTTTGCGAAGTGATTTTGAATCGCCGTGATTTTGTCGCTCGGCGTTTTGCAGCCGGCGAACACTTGTGTCGCGAGTTGCAGGAGTTTTTGGTTTGTGGTCAACCGATCGGGAAGTTGCCACAACTTCACCTTGGCGGTCATGGTGGCCAGCCGATCCAATTCCCACGGCATTCCGGCTTCCCACAACATCGGTTGAATGATCGGTTCGATGGGATGGAGCTCGGATGGATCGGGCACCCAGGCCGTGAGGCTGACCTCCGTCGGCAAGTTGTCCGCGCCGACCACGCTGTGACGATCGAAGTTCAAGACGTCGACCGGAGCTTCCAACCGCGACGTGGTCAACGGCAGGAAGGTAAACCGGTCCATGGACGGTGCTCGCCAAATTGTGACCGGCCGCAGATTTTTCGCGGAATTCTCACGCAGCAGAAATACGGACTGTGACGGACGCGGCGCGCGAACCGCTGGATCGAACAGATTCGGTATTGGCAATGGCCTCCGACTGCGGCTGACGGGAATCCAGTCGCCGTGCGACTCCCAACCGCGAAACGTGTAGCGTTCAAAGACCGCGCCGCGCAAGTAGCCCGGCGGTCGATCCGAGATGACTCGCACGGCGATTTCTTCGTCCAGCGACGAACGCAGCAACTGGATCGATCCCAACGGAGCATGCCCCGAAAAACCAATCATGAGATTCTGACGTCCCGCTGAAGGGCGTGCTCCCGGACCGCGCAGAAATTGGTCGATGTCCGACCATTTCTCCAAGAGCCAGGCATTGCCGGCACGGGTGCTCACAACGCAAACGACCAGCACGGCCACGCTCGCCGCCGGACGGACCCAGCGAGCTGAACGTGACTGCGGTTCCTGACGTCGCCGCGCCAGCGAGTAATACGCGCAGGAAAGTCCGACCAAGGCCAACGTCGCTCGCTGATGCATGCGCCGCATGCGACCTGTTTTCGAGAGTTGCACGTCTCCCAAGCAGATGAAAACCATAACCGCCAGCAACGGCAGGTAGACCGGCATCGGACGGTCGGGACGGCTCGCCCACAATCGAGCCACTTGCACGAGCAAGAAGAACTGGGCCGCTGCATGCACCAGCGGATAGTTCAGGATGGTGGTCATTGTCGGCGGTTCGTACGGCGCGAGGTTCCACTGCAATCCGCAACCGATTGCGAGCACCAAGTCAATCCAGGGCAAAGACGCCGCAGAGACCTGCCACCGATGTCGCCACCACACCGCCGGCGAACTGATCACGGCCACCAGAATCGGAAACACGATCGTTTCCGACATGTACCAAAACATCGCCGCTTGCAGCAGGATGATCAGCCAGGCGATTCCAGCTTGGCGATTCATGGTGCGGACTTCATGACGGGACGTGGAAAGCACATCGCCGATCATTTTGCCGAATGCACGAAGGGGGTGACAGGGTGAAGCGGCGAAATCGCCACCGTCACCCTGTCACCCCCTCACGTTGTCACCCCGTCATTCGCAGTGCTAGCGAAGCATCGAAGTCAATCGCGATTTGGCCTTCGCTGCCGTCTTGCCCTCTGCGGGTGGAGCCGCTGGAGTTGGTGGAGCCGGCGCGGCCGGTTCGAGTTCGAGCTTCTTCGGTACCGGATTCGGCTCCGGAGCCGGGGGGCAGCCCACTGGTCCTGCGGATCGAGCCGGCATCGGTTGTGTCCAGGTCCGATTGCCCAGCGGCTCAACCCAGTATTGCACGTTCGCGGATTGATGGTGATGGATCGGCGTGTAGCAGTCGTGCCAACGACCGTGATAGCCACGATGAGGCTCGCGCACATGCCACTGCGACGGCACCGGTGGTGGCGGCAAGCGATTTGCCGGTTGCCAATACGGTACCTGCTGGTAGGTGTAGCCCAATTGCGTGGTGTCGGTTGGCGAGTAGACCTGCGGGTAACTGCGATATTGGCCCGCAGCCGGCGCGCCGGACCCGTACCACTGTTCTGGCCAATAGCGTTGGTAGGTCACGCCGCGACGCACGACCGGCACTTTGACTGGAGCATTCCAACCGTAATCCGGCGGCAGGATGTAATAGTCACAGCACAACGCCCAGTTCACGATCGGTGCCAGGCAGCTTTCGTGGCAATTCGTGCGAGCGTATCCCGGACAGGATGGGCATTGCTGCGGACACGTTTCGTTCGCGCGACTGCTTGGCGCCGAAGCCAACGCCAACAAGCACAGTCCGGCGAAACTCAGACTCTTGAGAAAAATTCGACTCATGACTCGATCCCTTCCTGCGGGCTGCGCCCGTTTGCCTTCTGCTTTTCTGCCTTCTGCCTACCAGTGTCGTCCACCACGAGGCGGCACGACGTTGGAGATCGGCGTCAATCGGCTCGACGGCATGCCGGTCGAGTAGTTCATCGTGTGTCGCACGGTCGGAGCGAGCGGCACCGAAATTGGAACTCCATATCCCTGAGCCGCGTAGATTTGGCTGTCACGCGGATCGGAGTAGTCCGGATTCGCGGCATAGACCAAGTGATAGCAACCGAACGGAGGAGCTCCTTCGCCGCCATTTCCCATCGGATGGAAGTACGCGAGCTTGCCGTGAATTTGTGCTCGCACGATCTCACCTTGCTGACGATTGCGAGCGTTGAACATCCCCCATTGATCGTGCAGCCAGCCGCAGCAATGCGGGCAGTTCCTGCAACCATGCTCCGGGCACGTACCATTGCCAGACCACGAACCGGCTCCGGCTTCGTCATTCCAATCGCATTCCGGTCCGCGCCACATCGAGCCAACCGAATGGCTCATGGCGTGTCTGGTCGCATGACCAACACCGCCCCAAGCTTGGCCAACATCGCTCATCGTGTAACCACTGCCGCGACTCCGACACGACGCACAGCCGTTGGCACCGCAGCCTTGCGGCCCACAACCTCCCGCTCGTGCGGTGCAAGCGCCGTTCTGACACGCTGCGCTCGTGCAACCGGGAACTCGCGCCACGCCGGGGCCTTGGTTCTGGATTCGACCTGGTGGTTCCACCGACGGAGGCAGAGGAGCCTTCTCGTCCGAAACCAGCGAGACTTGCTTGCCGACCGATGCGTTGGAGGTCTGAAACTCAGCCGATTGCACGTCTTCGGCGATGGTCATCGCACTCAGCCCATGCAGAGTCGCTCCGGCGATCAGCATTCGCACGCCGTAGCGGAGGATTTTTTCGAGGTTCATCATTGTCTGCTCCCACATCCGTGTGAGTGGATTGTTCAAATTTCTGTGTTTGGGAGACCGTTCGTTACCAGTTCGTCGGCGGGCAGAAACCCGAGAACAGTCGATAGTGGCTGCGATATTTGACCTTCACTTCGGTCCCTTGCAGTTCCCATTTGTCGTGAGACTCCATGCCAAACGGAGTCCACCACCACTTGCCGCTGACCTTGTGATAAAAGGGCGGGTACAAAGATTTGTACTCGTGCGGGTACAGCATCTCGTGCGGCGCGAACGCTTGGTTCGTGTAGATCGTGCCGCCGACATACGTCGGTACGTTCGGCACCGGACACGGATACATCGGCGCGTGCATCTGAGGATACCCGCGCGGAGCAGGCATCACGACGACGGCACCCGGCGGCAATTGGCCCGGCGCGGCTTGCGGAGCGTAACCCGACATCGACCGAACGCCGTACGCTCCGTTCGGTGCTTGAGCGATCGAATCCGAGGCCACGAATGCGACCAGCGCCGCGGCTCCCAGCGATAACAGAATTGACTTGAGCATGTTCGCCCCTTCACAACGTCCATGTTGTTCGTGTCGGCCGGCAACTCGCCCGATCATCCCTGACCGTCGGCCGGCAGCGACTTCTTGTGACGATTGTTCCAATCGGTCACGGCCGACCTGCCGCATCGGTTTTGACGGTTCTTCCATCGGGCTTGGTCGACAACGCCTTCCGTTGCTCGGCACAGCCGTCACTCGCCGAATTCCCGGAAAATCCCAACGAGTCCCCGAACCTTGCAAACTCAAGCCAACCGCTAGAATCTGCCCCCCTTCGGCTGACGCAGATTCTCCAGATTCACTGTGAGCAGTTCGGAACAGTTCCCAGGCGATGCGCGATTGAAGGATTCACCGTGCCCCGAAACGACGATGACGCGACGACTCCGGACAACGGCAACGGAACTGCTGACGCCGGCCAGTTGCAATACGTCTCGATCAGCCACGAGACGCGCCGCCGCTATTTGAACTACGCGATGAGCGTCATCATGTCCCGCGCGTTGCCCGACGTGCGCGACGGTCTGAAGCCGGTTCAGCGACGCATCCTCTACGCGATGTATGAAGGGCTGCGGCTGCTCGCCACTGCCAAGCCGCGCAAGTGCGCGGGAATCGTCGGTGAGACGCTCGCCAATTATCACCCGCACGGTGATGTCGCGGTGTATGAGGCGCTTGTCCGCATGGCTCAGGACTTCACCATGCGGTATCCGCTGGTAAATGGGCAGGGGAACTTCGGCTCGATCATGGGGCTGCCTCCCGCGCATCAGCGGTACACGGAAGCTCGACTGACCGCGATCAGCGAGCAGCTCATGAACGAGCTGCGGTTCGAGACCGTCGAGATGCGGCCGAACTACGACAATCGCACGCAGGAGCCGGTCGTGCTGCCGGCCCGCTTTCCAAACTTGCTGGCCAACGGATGCTCCGGCATCGCGGTCGGCATGGCCACGAACATCCCGCCACACAACTTGGAAGAGCTGATCCGCGCGTGTCTGCACCTGATCGACGCCGACAGTGAGGTCACGGTCGCACAGCTCATGAAGTACGTCAAAGGCCCCGACTTCCCGATGGGGGGCCGCATCGTCACCGACCGCACGTCACTGCGGCTGATGTACGAGGAAGGCCGCGGCTCGATCAAAGTCCGCGCCGAATGGCGGCTCGACAAAGAGCGGCGGCAAGAGGTCGCGAATCGCATCGTGATCTACACGATCCCCTACGGCGTCGAGACCAATCCGCTGATGGCCGAACTCGGCGAGATCATCAACGGCCGCAATCTGCCGCAAGTGCTGGAACTCAACGACGAGACGAACGAAAAACTTGGACTGCGGATCGTCCTGGAACTTAAGAAGGACGCCGACCCAGAGATGGTCATGGCGTACCTCTACAAGCACAGCTCACTCGAATCGAACTTCGCCTACAACGCGACGTGTCTCGTGCCAACCGAATCGGGCACGCTCACGCCAGCCCGCTGCAATCTGGTCGAGATGCTCAAGCATTTCCTCGACTTCCGGCTGCAAACCGTTCGCCGCCGGTTCCAGTTTCTGCTGGCTCAACTCGAACGCCGCATCCACATCCTGGAAGGCTTCGCCATCATCTTCAATGGCCTCGACCGAGCCATCAAGATCATCCGCGGCAGCGACGGCAAACAAGATGCCGCCGTCAAGCTGATGAAGGAGTTTCCGCTGGATGAAATCCAGACGATGGCGATTCTCGAAATGATGCTGTATCGGATCAGCAAGCTGGAGATCGACGACATCCGCAAAGAGTTGGCGGAAAAACAGGCCGAAGCCGAACGACTCCGCAAGCTGCTGAAATCCGAATCGCGTTTGTGGGGCGTCGTCCGCACGGAACTCGAAGAGTTGCTGACTCAGTTCCCGGACAAACGCAAGACGAGCATCGGCTCTTCGGAAGAGATCACCGAGTTCGACGCCGCCGCGTACATCGTCAAAGAGAACGCCAACGTCGTGCTGACTCGCGAAGGCTGGATCAAGCGCGTCGGCCGACTGGCGAAGGTCGAGGGGACTCGCGTCCGCGAAGGAGACAGCGTTCTCGACGTCGTCCCCGGCAGCACTCTGGACACGGTCGTATTCTTCGCCAGCGACGGCATCGCCTACACGCTCTCGATCGACCAAGTCCCCGCCAGCAGCGGCTACGGCGAGCCGATCAGCAAGCACGTCAAACTGCAAGACGGCGTCAGCATCGTCGCCGCTCTGACCACCGACCCCCGCTTCACCCCCGAAGACGTGCAGAAGAAGAAAGACCCACTGCCGCGCCCGCATCTGTTCGTCGTGACGGCATTCGGAAACGTGTTGCGGCTGCCGCTCAGCCCTTTCCGCACCGCCTCGAACAAGAACGGCCGCAAGTTCTGCCGCGTCGTCCCCGGCGACCGAGTCGTCTCGGTCGAATTGATCCGCGATGCGGATTCGGTCTTCATCGTCACTCGCAAAGCTCGCTTGATTCACTTCAACATCGACGACGTCCCGGTCCTCTCCGGAGCCGGCAAGGGAGTCCGCGGCATCAAGGTGGAAACCGGCGACAGCGTGCTTGGCTTCAAGCAGATGACTCGTCCCAGCGACGCACTGCGTGTCACCACGAACGCCGACAAATCGATGTCCTTCGGCCAAATGAAATACACTGTCACGTCGCGAGGCGGTCGAGGCATTCGCACCAGTCACCGCAGTGAGTACGTCGACATCGTCCGCGACCCCATCGAGCTTGTCGATTGGGCGACGATCGAAGGTGAGAAGTAGTCCAATCTTCCTGGACTCCTCATTGACGGACGACGCCGAGCCTAGAAGCGGTTGCAGAACCTAGCACGACGCGCGAGCGAGTGGTCAAAACGTCGGAAAAACAACCACTCGCTCGCGCGTCGTGCTGGTTTTGAAACAGCCGCTAGAGTCGGAGACGGTTACGTTCACGGGGCTGTCGCGTTGGGTTATTCCGACAGTGCCGATTTTGAGCGTGTCGGGAGTTTAGGCAAAGTCTTCGTGCAAAAACGGAGCGTGCCAGTTTGACTCGGTTGGGGGCTGACATAGGTTTCGAGTGACAGCACTGACTGCGACTCAAACGGTGATCACCAACAGAACGAGTCGTGAATCAGTTCGCGAACTGCGGCACAGCCAAGGAACGCGAAACAATTCGGTGGCCACTGAATTGCAGTTGTTAGTTCGAGACCTGAGAGAACTCGGAAGTCCAACCAAAAATCATCAAAAAGAGAAAGTGAGCTAACCATGAACCTTTTGAAGAAATTCCTCGCGTCTGAAGATGGCCCGACCGCGGTTGAGTACGCCGTCATGCTGGCCCTGATCGTTGTGGCTTGCATCACCACGATCACCGCCGTGGGCACGAAGGTCAACGCTTCGTTCAACGCCACCAAGACCGCTCTGCCGTAACCGGACGTGGGAGTGACTCCCACGACCAGAACTCCGCCGCCCGTCTTGCCGAGGTTCGCCTTGACGGGGCGGCGGCGGATTTTGTTTCGCTGCTGATCGCGGGCCACCGTCTGGCCGAACGGAATTCGAATGCGGCTCAAGCCCCCAAGGCTTGCAGAGACTCAAGTACGAAGAGAGACAACCATGAATCTGCTCAAGAAATTCCTCGCGTCTGAAGATGGTCCGACCGCTGTCGAGTACGCCGTGATGCTGGCACTGATCGTTGTGGCGTGCATCACCACAATCACCGCTGTTGGAACGAAGGTCAACGCTTCGTTCGACGCGACCAAGACTGCTCTGCCGTAATGAAGTCGAGGGCGTTCGCTCTCGATGCCACTTTTCGCCGACTGCCTCGCCGGGGATGCCCGGTCGAGGCGGCTCGGCTGTTTGAAGCAAGGTGTGTGCGTCATGTTTTTCTCCTGGATGAATTTGGAAATGGCTCAGCTCATTGAGCTGTTCACCGCGTCGTTGGTCGCAATGGCCTCGACGGGGAGTTGGCTATTCCTGTCGGCCCGGTCATAGACGTGTCGCCCCCAAGCCTGTGTGCGACGTAGTGCCGACCAACCGCGAACGAGTCGCGGTCGAGCACAGTCGATCAACCCCCTCGAATCGAAGCCTCACACGAAAGGCCCTGAAACATGGACTGGCAAGAACTGTTACTGAATCACTGGCACGTCAAGCTGGTGACGATCGTGTTGATCGTCGCCGCGTGGATCGACGGCAAAGAGCTGCGCGTGCCGAACTGGATCACTTTCCCGATGGTGCTGTCGGGCCTGGTCTACAACCTGATCGCCGGTGGCTGGGGCGGCTGGAACAGCGGCTTGGCCGGAGCGTTGCTCGGCACGGTTGTTGGTCTGGCGACTCTGTTCTGGCTCTGGATGCTCGGCGGCATGGGTGCCGGTGACGTGAAGCTGATGGCTGGCATCGGTGCGTGGCTCGGCCCGGTCGTCATCACCGAAGTCTTCGTGGCGACGGCCATCATTGGTGCGGTCATGGCCGTGGTGATGGTCGCGATGCAAAAAGATTGGAAGCGTCACTCGACGAACTTCCTGGTGATCCTGCACGAATGGCGTGACATGAAGAAGTTGGGAGTCAGCGGCGTCGCTGAAAGCGCTGCGGAGCGCAAGCCGACGATGCGGCTGTTGCCCTACGGCATTCCGATTTGCTTCGGAGCCATCGCGGTGTTCCTGTACGACGGCATGTTGATCTGACCGGCAGAAATCACCGATCGTCGGGGGCCGCTCGGCCCCCTGCGGTTTGCGCGATGCGAATGGTGAAGGCGTTTCCTCTGATTCCGAAAGTCCCCGCGATCGGCAAAGGCGTTATAGGCTGAAGAGTTTGCCCAGACGGTGCCGATCATACGAAGGAAGGCATGGTGTCCCATGCGACCGAAGACATTGGCTTTGTTGGCTGTCGCCGCGATGTGCGGATTGGTGGCCATGTTGGGAGTTCAGCAAGTCCTGTCGAAACAAGGCGACGGGACGACGCAAACAGGTCAGGTACTCGTCGCAAAGGCGGACATCCTGCCGGGGCAGCCGCTCGACGAGAGCAACGTGGAGTTCAAGGAATGGCCAGCCGGCACCATCCCAGAAGGGGCGGTGTCTCAGAAAGAGCAGTTTCAGGAACGGACGCTGAAGGTGCGAGCCTTTACCGGCGATCTGATCCTGCAAGCCAAGCTCGACAAGAAAGGAAGTCGGAGTGCGGCAAGCCAAATCCCGAATGGCAAGTGCATCGCGTCAGTGCCCATCGACTCGACGATGTCCGGCATCGGCTTGATGAATCCCGGAGACCGAGTGGATGTGCTGGTGACCTACAAGCCATCAACCGGAAGCCGAGATCTCGGCGGGATTGGAATGGAAGTCAAAACGGTTCTGGCAAGCGTGGAAGTGTTCGCTCTCGACGGTGTGACGGACTCGACCATGATGGCTCGTGCGGGCGACGCGAAAGCGGTCGCGATGAAAAACGTGTCATTGATCCTGACCAACGAACAGGCTCGGCTGTTGAAGCTGGCCGGTGATCTCAGTGGAGGAAAGCTGCATCTGACGTTGCGAGGCATGAACGACGACACACCGGTCGACCCGAAGGACTTGTTCGATCCGTCTCAAGCGGAACATGCCATGGTCCGTGACAGCGATTCGGATCGCGATAAGCCACGAATCGTCGCTCCCGTGGAAAGAGCGGAACCAGTTCAGGCCGTGAAATCGGGCAAGATGAAATGGAAAATTGAAATCATCGCCGGTTCGGAGCGGCGGTTTGAAGAAGTGGATCTACCAGATGAGGAACCAGTGACCCTCAACAGTACGCAGGGAACATAGGACGATTTTCGTTTGCCGATTTTTGATTTTCGATTGGAACTGCGGTTCAATCAAAAATCGGCACTCGAAAAAACAGGGATGTGAGGTGCAGGGATGCGCGGGATTCATCGAACAATTCATGCCACTGGGACGCTGTTCGCTTTGCTGTCGAACAGCTTGTTGCTTTGTGGAATGCTTCCGGCTCAGGCTCAGCCGGTCGAGCCAGCGGTCGCCAACGTCAATGAAGCCGTCGTGCCGGTCACGTCGAACCGCACGCCAATCGAGCTGATCGAGAAGTTCTCGAAGGTCTTCGAGACCAAGAATCGAATCGTCCGTGTCAACGGCTTCGATCCGCTGATCTTGGATGTCTCGGCATTGACTCCCAACCGCATCAGCGTGAGGGCTCTGCTGCAAGGCGTGACCAACTTCATCATCACGGACGAGGCTGGATCCAACTTCACGGTCGAAGTCTTCGTCAAAGGGGACGCCCGCCAGTTGCAGTCGATCATCGACCGCAAGTTTCCGAATTGCTCGATCGAAGCGTTCAAGGTGCAAGAGGCTGTCGCTCTGCGCGGCTGGGTCACGAATCCCGAGCACATCACGCAGATCACGGAAATCGCGGAGCAGTTCTATCCCAAAGTGCTGAACCAGATGAAAGTCGGCGGCGTGCAGCAAGTGCTGCTCAAGGTCAAAGTCATGGAGGCCCAGCGATCGCTGATTCGCGAACTGGGCATGAACTTCACCTACTTGTCGCGAGGCGGATACGTCAACAGTGCTCCGGGGGCGTTGAATACTTTGGGGGGCATCACCTACAGCCCCTTGGCGTTCACGAGCACGAATAGCCCGAGCCTCACCGGGTCGTTTGGAATCGTTGGCAACAACAGCATCTTCAACACTTACATCTCAGCACTGCACGACGAGGCGTTGTTGAAAATTCTGGCTGAGCCAGAGATGGTCGCGACCAACGGACGACCGGCGACGATGCTCTCTGGCGGCGAATTTCCGATCATCGTCCCGCAGGGGCTCGGAACGCAGAGTATCCAATGGCGCGAATTCGGAGTCCGCCTGGAAGCGGTTCCCTTCGTGTTGGGTGGCGGAGCGTTGCGGCTAGATTTGCAACCCGAAGTCAGCGAGCGTGATTTCTCAAACTCCGTGACAATTGGTTCGACGACCGTTCCCGGCCTGACTGTTCGTCGAGTCAACACGCAAGTCGAAATGAAATTCGGTCAGACTCTGATGTTGGCGGGGCTCATTTCCAAGCGGCAGACGGCGACGACGCACAAGATTCCGTTTCTCGGTGAGTTGCCGTACATCGGAGCTGCGTTCAGTCGCAAACACAATGAGGATTCTGAAACCGAAGTGGTCATCACGGTCACTCCCGAATTGGTCTCGGCATTGGATGACGGACAAGCTCCCGCTGGCGGTCCGGGACAATTCACGGACACGCCGACCGATCGCGAACTGATGGGCTACGGTCTGATTGAAGTTCCCAAGTACGGGGAACGCTGCGCGAACTGCCCTCCCGGCCAAGCGGGACCGCTCATCGTGCCCGGTCTGAAACAGCAATACGGCCCTTCGTTGAATCCCACAGCTCCAGCGGTTGAGCCCACAGATCGAAAAGAATTGCTCGCCCCACCGGCTCCAAACGACACGGAAACAACGGAGGCGGCTCGTCGCTTTGCGGCTCAAATGGCCGCCAAGCAAAAGAGCAATTCGAGCGTGCGGCAAGTCGGCCACGACGAAGCCACCCCCAAGCCGCGTGCTCGCGCCGCGACTCGTGCTCCGGCCCCGCAGACGGCCAATCGCACTGCGGAAACCACACCCAGCCGTTCCAACAACGCAACGGCCACGACGAATCGCAACAGCGTTCCCAATGGAACAGAGACGAACAACTCGAAGACCAACGCGAATTCGAACCGCAGCAAAAAACCGGGTTTAATTGAGCCGACCGCCCGATGAGCAGAGATGACTGACATTTCAAATCTGAGATTGGAAATCTTTTCTCGATCACAAGTGACCTGCCGCCATGAATGTTGTCCGACTCGCACTGGTTGACCCGAAGGATTCCAGCCGCGCGTCTTTGAAAAATCTGTTGCTGGGCATTGATGCCGTCTGGCTGGAAGCGGAATGCTCCAGTTACGACTACTTCTTTGATGTCGTCACGCAGACTCAGCCGGATATCGCGCTGATCGCGATCGACTCGGACCCAACCAAAGCCCTGGACCTGGTCGCGCAGGTTTCGACGAACCTGCCGAACTGTGCCGCGCTGGTCATCAGTGGCTCGCAAGAAGGAAGCCTGATCCTGCGAGCCATGCGCAACGGCGCGCGCGAGTTCCTGAGTCAGCCGTTGCGGCTCGACGATTTCTTGCCCGCGCTGGACCGCATCGCGCACACTCAGAACAGCCGCACCGACGAAGGTAGCCGCACGAAAGCCTCGCAGATCATTACCGTCGCCGGAGTTTGCGGAGGCGTCGGTTGCACAGCGATCGCTGTCAATCTCGCGTGCATCCTGGCTCAGAATCCGAACAACAACGTCGGAATCATCGACCTCGATTTGGCGCTGGGCGACGCCGACGTCTGGCTGGATATCATCCCCGACTACACGATCCAGGATGTCGCCGACAACATCAGCCGCCTGGACTACTCACTGCTGAAACGCTCGCTGACCAAGCACTCTTGCGGCGCGTACCTGTTGCCTCGGCCCGTGCAGATGGATGAGCGTCCGGCGATCTCGCCGGACGAACTGCGCCGCGTGCTGACGCTTGTAAAAGCCACCTTCACGCACTTGATTCTGGACGTCAGTAAAAGCTTCAGCGCGTTGGATCTCGCCGCGATGGAAGCGTCGGACAGTGTGTTGCTCGTCACGCAGCTCGATCTGCCATGCCTGCGAAACGTGGTGCGGCTGATGCAGTTCTTCGACCAGCGGCCGGGGCTGACCGAAAAGATGAAGATCATTGTCAACCGCATCGGACTTCAGGACGCGAGCATCAGCCTCAACAAAGCTCTCGAAACGATCGGGCGGGAAATCTATTTCCAACTGCCCAACGACTACGTCTCGATGGTCGAGTCACGCAACAACGGAATTCCTCTGTTGCTGCACGCTCCCAAATCGCGCATCACGAAGGCGATCGAACAGCTCGCTCAACAGCTCGATCCGAAATCCGAAGAAGCCGACAAGAAGCCGGGCGAATCCGCCAAAGCCAAAAAAGGCTTGTTCAGCTTTCTGTCGAGCGCGACCCGGTAATCCGGAATCGCTTTCCGATCTCACACCAGCACGACGCGCCAGCGAGTGGTTGCTCTCGAATAACCACTCGCTGGCGCGTCGTGCTACTTCGCGGCCTGTCCGACGGGCGTGGCTTGTTGGTACTCGCGCAGAAAGCGGTCGATTTGTTCGTGGACCGCCTTGGTCTGGCGAATGACGATCCGGTCATCGGCGGTGCCGATGAGTCCGCGACCGCCACTGGAGTCCCAAGTCGCGGGAGCCACAAAGGTCCGCAGCAAGCGTTCGATCGCTTTGGCTTCGGCCTTGGACCTGGCTTGAAGGAATCGCGTCTGGAACTCGGATTCCTTCGTTCGAGGCGATTGAGCCGCTGCCCGGAGCGTCTTTCGCAGGCCGCCGAGCAGCGACGCGATCTCATCGTGAACGTTCGCAATTTGACGAATGACAAGCACTCCACCGGGGAATTCGGTTTGCGTTCCTCCCTCGCCACCGGTGTTTAGCCAAGGCCCGGCAGTCGAGTCCTCAATGAATTGCAACAAGCCCTGCATCGAGTGTCCGACCTGCAAGAAATCGGCCACGTCGTAGACCACCGTTTGCAGACGTTCTTTCGACTTTGCGATCGTGGTGACGTACACCGCGCCGTGACGGAATTGATGAGCGAGTTGGAGTGGTTCCAAAATCTGAGACAAGGCGATGCCCGCCGCGAAACGGCCTTGGAACGTCACGGGGGAGTCGGTGCGAATCCCTTCTTCCGTCAACGCTTCGATGTCGATGGCGATTTCTTCGTCGAGCTTGTCGCTCAGCCTCTTGGTCACGTCGGTCAGCGGCGCGTCTGTGAAGTTGAATTCAATTTCCGTTTCGAGGAGGCGTTGCATCCGTGTGAGTTCAGTGAGTTCTTCGTCCGTCTCCGTGACGAGCAACGGCGCTGATCCGAACGGACGTGAAAGTATTAGCTCCACGGTTCGCAGCAGAGCATTGATCTCGCGGTGCGCCTGCTGCGTCTGCTGCACGAGCATTCGCTCGGCGACGACTCGCGGGGTATTTCCGCCTTCGCCGTCGCGTTGTTCCCAAGGTCCGGAGGTCGCCTCTTGCAGGGCTTCCTCCAGCTTTCGGCTGGCCGCAGCCATGTCTCCGCGAATTGCGGCGGGCTGCAGATTGCCCTCGGCGTCGGTCGTCATCGACGGCGATCTCGGCAAGCGCACGTCTCGCTCGACCACCAAACGCAGTAGCCGGCCGACGCGATACGCTCGTGTCTGTAGGAAGACGTTCGTCTTGGCAGCGGTCGTCACTCGGACCACGTTGCCGTCGATGTACCAACTCAGTTGTAGCGGCTGCAAAAGGCGGTCAAGCACGTCGGCGACTCGTTGCGGTTTGCGGGCGTTGAATGTGATGGGCGAGTCCGGACCGATACCTTCTTCTGCGAGTGCCCTCACGTCGATCTGAAACGAAGTCTTCGTCAGTTTCGCGAGTTGCTGGACGACTTGGTCCAAGGGCTGATTGTCGAATTTTGGGGACACCCGTCGGGTTTGGAAGAGGCTGAGGATTGCATCGCCCGCTTGCCGAGCTTGTTGCTGTTCCAGCACCAACTCGGCGGACGGAAATTCGATGAGGTCATCGTTCGACGTAGGCGTGCGATCGTCCGCTCCGGCCGCGAGAGTAAACAGCAGCGTGATCAGTACCCCGCAACGCAAAGTGGTCATGTTGAGACTCTTGTCTGTAGGTCAGGCTTTCCAGCCTGACCGAATTGGCAAATCGACGTCAATCGTGGATCGTGTCAGCCTGGAAAGGCTGACCTACGACGACTCACTTGGTTGGCGTGATCGGTTTGGCTTGTTGGTACTCGCGGAGGAATTGGTCGATCTGTTCGTGAACGGTTCTGGTCTGCTGGATGATGAGCCGGTCTTCGGCAGTTCGCAGCAGACCCTTGCCGCCGCTGACATCCCACGAGTTCGGGGAGACGAAAGTCAGGATCAGTCGTTCGAGAGCCTCGGCTTCGTCCTTGGTTTTGGCTTTGTGGAACTTCGTTTCGAGGTCGTTCGGCAAGGGCTTCGCCGCCTCTTTGGGGAGGTCTTTCTTCGCTTGCCGCAGTTCATGAAGCAGCAGTGCGATCTGCGTGTGAACGGAATCAGACTGGCGAATCACAAACAGACCGCCGGGGAATTCGGTGAGCGTGCCGCCGTCACCGTCTCGCGTTTTCCACTGGCCGCTGGTGCTCTCTTGCAGAGTCGAGAGCAGCGTCGGAACGTCGTCTTCGGAACGGAGCAAGTCGGCGACGTCGTAGACCACGGTCTGATGGAACTTCGCAGCTCGCGGCGCGGTGGTGATGCGAATCGCTCCCTCGTCGAGGACGGCCAGCAACTGTCTCGGTTCCAACGCGAGCTGCATCGCCTTGTCCGCGGGGTATTGGCCGTCGGGGAGATTCAGCGTGATCAACGTTGCCGGAATCTTGGCCGCCTCCAGAGCCGGATGATCGACGAAGACCTCGACCTCGGTTTGCTCGGCAAGCATCTTGACGACGTCTTCGAGCAGCGTCTCCGACAAGCTCAGCTTCAGTTCGCGGCGCAGAGCCTTTTGGGCGGTCAACCAACGCTGTGCGTCATCGGGCGACATCACCAGCAGCGACGGCGAACCCGGCTCACGCGCGAGCGCGGCTTCAAGGACTCGCAACAGCCGCGAGATTTGTTCCTGAGCTTGAAAAGACTGTCGGACGACCAGCAACTCTCCGAAGAGAGACAGCGAGCCTCCTTCGCCAGAGGTGTCCGCCCACGGTGCGTCGATCACTTCCTGCAACAGCATGTTGAGTTGAAACGGCACACCTTCGATCAACTCGGTTTGAATGGGGCCAGGAGCGAATCGACTGGGTCCGACAGCCGTGGCCGACGGCTGCAACGGTGCTCGCTTGGCCGACAATTGCAGCAAACGTCCGACTCGAAAGACTCGTGTTTCGAGCGGTAGATTCTTGGGCGACGTGATGACGATGTCGCCCCGATGCACAGTCCAAGCCAACTCCGGACTCTGCATCGCGCGGTTGAGCACGTGCGACAACGGCTGTCCCATCGCCGACACGGTAATCGGCGTGACGACATTGACACCCAGGGCATTTCGATCGATCCGAATGCGTGCCTTGTGAAGATCTGCGAGAAAGCGGACGACATCTTCCAACGCGGTCTCCGAGAACTCGACATCGGTGGGCTTCCGCAGCCACGCCTGCGCTTCGTCTCGCCAGCGCCGATCCGAGAGTTCGGCTTCCAGCGAATCTTCGACCGTGATTGCTGACTCGGCTCCCTTGATTTCACTGGGCTTTGCGGGTGCTTTCGGTTCCTGAGCTGGGCAGACCGCGATCAACGACAACCAGAGGATCAAGGCGCTCAAGGGGGATTGTCGATTCATCATGAAGTGCTCCTGATGTGGGAGATGTCGGAATCGAGAGATGGGCGGCGAGCGACCAGAGTAACCCGAAGCGTCAGCGAGGGCGAACGCTCCGAGTGACTGCGAATTCAGAGCGTCGTGGAACATTCGCCCTCGCTGACGCTTCGGGTTAGTTTGTTGGGCCGCTTCCTTCGGAGCAAAAACATATTGGACAATCGCTTTGCGAATGGCGATTCGGCGGCGATACACTGCGGTCGCCTTTCGACTCTGCTTCTCCCCTCGTGGTTCCACGGAGATTCGCCATGTCGCTGATTGTTCGGCGAAAAACACTCGGCTTGTGCTTTGGGTTGCTGTTCTGCGTTTGGAACGAGTCCGCGTTGGCTTGGCAATTCGGTGGCGGCGGAGGCGGTTCTGGCAAGGTTGACCGAAACCAGCGTCGCGATGCCACCGTGCCGCTTGAAAAGCGGTTGGCTCAGGAGAAAGAGGGACGCGAACTGTTCGTGCGCGACTGGAGCCGTTCGGATTCCAAGCCGGCACCGGGAGGCGATGGTCTCGGCCCAATGTACAACGCCGTCTCCTGCGTCGCGTGTCACGAGTTGTGGGGTATTGGTGGAGCCGGAGATGTCGGCAAGAACGTCCGACTGCTGCACTTGATCGGGGCCAACGGCGTTCCGCTGCGCACCGCGACGACCGGCGAGGCGATCGAGAAAAGTCGGCAGCAAGTGCATCCCGACTTTATGGCGGCCACTTCGTTGGTCCTGCATCGACACCAGATCGAAAGTGGAGCGGAGTCTCTGGAGTATCAGCACTGGCTGGGACGACGGCTGCCAGGTCATTTCGTCGATCGGCAAACGCAATTGCCGCTCAAACCGGAAGCGCAGGTGGCTTTCGTCAACAACGCACGTCGCAGCCCGCTGGAGTCCGCATCGAATTCGTATCGCGTCGAAGGATTGCCAGTGCGACTGACCGAACGCAACACCCCCGCGCTGTTCGGAGCCGGCCTGATTGATTCGATCCCCGACGCCGCGATCGTCGAACAAGCCGAGCGTCAAAAGAAATACCACGCCCCATTTATCACCGGCCGAGTCCCACAAAACGCGCACGGCGCGATCGGTCGATTCGGTTGGCGCGGACAGGTCAACACGCTCCACGAATTCGTGCTGACCGCGTGCTCGGTGGAGTTGGGGCTGAGCGTGCCGGGGCATGCGCAAGCGCGTCCCGTGTTGGCTCGGCGAGAGTTCCTGGTTCAAGAAGCAAAACAACGGAATGCCCAGCCCAACGATTTGACCCAAGAACAGTGCGTCTCTCTGACAGCGTACGTCGCGAGCTTGTCCGAGCCGCAATCGGCTCGCGCGGGCAGTCTGAACCAAGCCAAGTCGGCGCAGCGCGGCACGGCGTTGTTCGAGAAGATTGGCTGCTCGATCTGTCATGCTCCGGATGTCGGCTCGGTCGTCGGGCTGTACAGCGACCTGCTTCTGCACGACATGGGGCCGAACCTGGCGGACCCGCTGCCGGCCAATCCTGAGATCAATGAGCAAACCGTTCCGGGTGGCGGCGGCGGGGCTTACAGCGGCTCGTTCTCGCAGATCGAGTTGGTCAAGCACATCACCACGAAAATTCATCAGGAGTGGCGGACTCCGCCGCTGTGGGGCGTGGCGAGTTCCGCTCCGTATTTGCACGACGGCCGCGCGGCAACTCTGGAACAAGCCATTCAATGGCACGGCGGCGAAGGCCAGCGCGCGGCCGAGGCGTTTCGAGCGCTCAAGCTCGACGAACGCGGCGATCTGGTTCAGTTTTTGGAGAGCCTCGCCGCTCCGGGCGACGGCCCCGTGATCAGGCCACGCCGCAACTTCGGTGGTGGAGGTGCTGGCGGTGGCGGAGGCGGCGGAGGTGGTGGGTTCTTCTGAGTTGAGTCAGCGAGTCAGCTTGAGGCGGCGGCCGTCGAGCGTTTTGACAACGATGTCCGGCTTGTCGAGCTTGCTGACGACGGCATGGAACTCGGCGGGTGTGTGGATCGGTTGCTGCTCGACGTGCGTGATGAAGTCTCCTTCTTGGAGGTTGCCATCAGCCGCGCTCGATTGCGGAGCGACCGACGTCACGACGACGGCGGACGGGTAGCGTTGCTCCGGCCAGTTCATGTATTTGGCTCGTGAGGTGGGGTAATCGACTCGCAGGCCGCGCCATTCGGGATGACGTTGCTCGGTGGCGATGAGAGTCTCCTCGTCGGAGAGGGGCCACTTGCCGAGTTCGGCTTGGACTCTCAGCTCGCGACGTTCGGCGGCGCGCCAGACGGTCAGCTCGGCGAAGACGCCGGGGCCGAGCAGGCCGACCTCGCGCAGCAAATCGAGCTTGCCGAAGATCGGTTTCCGGTTCACTGCGAGGATGATGTCGTCTCGGCGCAGTCCCGCGAGCGCCGCCGGCGAATCCGTGAAGACCATCAACACGCGCGCGGCGGTCGGCTGTTTGATTCGCGGCGAAAGATCACGCAGCGCCGCGAGCAGGATGTCGTCCGGTTGCAGACCGAGGAAACCGTATTCGGCTTCCAATCCTTTCGACAGCGACTCAACGACTCGCCGCAGGTTCGCGTCGATCGGGATCGCGAAGCCGACCGATTTCTCGTAACCCTCGATCGCGGCCAGAGAGGTCGTCAGGCCGATCAATTCGCCGCGCAGATTCAGCAATGGTCCGCCGCTGCCGCCGAGATTCAGCCGCGTGTCGATGTGCAGCAACGTGCCGAGATGATGGATCGACGTGTCGCGCCGTGTCGGCGGGACGTTGGACTTGTCGGCCTCGGCGGGAGCCGGAAACCGCGAGATGTTGCTGATGATGCCCCAACTTGCACTGGCGGAACCATCGCGAGCGATCGCGTACGGGTTGCCCAGCGAGATGACGAACTGTCCTTTGCGCGGCGCGGACGGCTCGGCGAGTTTCAACGGCTTCAAGTCCTCGCGGCTCAGCTTGGTGCCGGTCAGATCGAGCCGCAGCACGGCTAAATCGGAACGTGGATCGGCGGCGAGAATTTTGGCGTCGCAGATTTGGCGTCCCGGCAAGCGAACTCGCAACTGTCGATCCGCCGGTGCCTCTTTTCCGACAACCGGCCCGCCGCGCACGAGGTGATACATCGTCAGCACCAACCGCTCAGCAAGCGGTTCATCGGCGTTGCCGGCAGTGATGATCACTCCGCTGCCGAACTCATTGGGCAGGAATTCGGGGCTATGCTCGTCTGTCGCGCGAGGCTGAATCTCCAACCCGAATCCATCGACTCGCAGCGCGGCGGCCTCTCGTTTCAATATGCCAAGTGCCACGACCGACGACTCGGCCGAACCGATCACTTTGACGAGTTGTTCTTCGACCGAGGCCAGTACTGTGACCGAATCGGCAGCAAGTGGTGGTTGAGCCAATCCAGCCGCCGCCCACGAACACAGCAGGAGAATCCCTGTTCCCAAGCGAAACGTTTGCATGGCACGAGCCTCAATCAGTGAGCGGCGGGCAACCTCATCGCCTCTTAAGGTTGGCGGAGGTAGCCTACAATGCAAGCGTCGAGATTTTCGCGACCGGCGTTTTCCACGGACCTGCGATTGTTGGTGAGCCTGTCATGCGTGTGCTTGTTGTCGAAGATGAACCGGATCTGCTGCGAGTCGTGGCGACGACATTGCGTGAGGATGGCTATGCCGTGGACACAGCCGCGGACGGAGAGGACGGGCTGTTCAAGGCCAAGGCGTGGGAGTACGACGCAATTGTCCTGGACGTGAATCTGCCCAAGCTCGATGGTTGGTCGGTGTTGCAGCGAGTGCGGACAGTCAAAAGGACTCCGGTGCTGATGCTGACGGCTCGCGACACTGTGGCGGATCGGGTGCGCGGCTTGAACAACGGTGCCGACGACTACCTTGTGAAGCCCTTCGCTTTGACGGAATTGCTTGCACGCTTGCGGGCGTTGATCCGACGATCCGTCGGGCAGGCCGTGGCCGTGATCGAGATTGGTGACGTCTGCATCGACACCGTTGCGAAGACGGTGACTCGCAACGAGGATCCCGTGGCGCTCACGCCGACGGAATATGCTTTGGTCGAATTGCTGGCGATGCACCGTCAGAAGCTGGTCTCGCGGACGACGATCTACGACCATCTGTTTGACGAGGAAGACGACAGCCTCTCCAACCTGGTGGATGTGCATGTGTCAAACATCCGCAAGAAACTGGGACGGGATTTCATTTCCACTCGTCGCGGACAAGGATACATCATCCAAGGCTGAGTCAGCGGAGTTGTCGCGGATGAGAGCATCATGATTCGGTCATTGCGATGGCGATTGCAGGCATGGCATGCCGTGGTGCTGACGGCCGTGTTGTCGATCTTCGGCGTGGTTGTGTACCACCTGCAGTGGCAAACTCGGCTGCATCAGATTGATGCGGAGTTGAATCGGACGGCAGAGGTGCTCACGTCACGGTTGCGGCGGTTGTTTCCCAAAGGTCAGGTGCGCAATTGGCGACCACCAATGGAACTGTCTGAAGTTCTTGAACGCGAGTGGTTGCAGAGTCTGACTTCGTCTGGTCCATCGGAATCCGAGATTGAACCAACACGGCGAATCCCGCCCAGTCCAGCGATCTCCTCTGATGAAATGGAGCGCGGCTCTATCGAGGAGATTTCAGAGCAACGATTCGGTCAATGGCCGTTTCCACCGGCAGAGCCTCGTGATGAAACGACGCCAAGTCTCGCCGATGAGCAGTGGCTGCCCGATGACTTCACGACCTTGTTCGAGGGCGAGGAGGCACCGTTGTACTACATCGTTTGGGACCGCGATGGGGTGATTCTCCGAAGGTCGAACTTTGCTCCGCAAGTGCCATTCAAGAACTTGTACAAAGGTTGGAATTCGATGCCCGTGCAAGAAGTTCAATCGCGGGGCGGGCTGCGTGAGGTGGTTCATTGCACGAGCTTTGGGAACCACGTTCTCGTGGGGCGTTCGATCCAAGGAGACGTGGCCTCGCAACACGGAACGGGGTGGCTGTTGGCCGCGTGCGGATGGGCGGTTTTGACTTTGGGAGTGGTCGGCGGCGGGTGGCTGTCAGGTCGTACTCTGCGTCCAATCGCCGCGATGAGCGACACGGCGAAGAACATCTCTGGGGAGAACCTCTCGCAACGGCTCGACTTGGCGGAGACCGACAGCGAACTGGGGCAACTGGCTCTCGTGCTGAACCAGACGTTTGATCGTTTGCAGGCAGCGTTTGAGCATCAATTGCGATTCACAGGGGATGCGTCTCACGAGCTGCGCACGCCGCTGGCAGTGATCGTGTCGCAGACTGAACTCACCCTCTCGAAGCCGCGTTCGAATGACGAATACCTCCTGGCGCTGGAGACCTGTCAGCGAGCCGGTCGCCGCATGCGTTCGCTGATTGATTCGTTGTTGTTGCTCGCGCGGTTCGATGCCGGGCATCCCGACTTGCAGCGTCGTGCGTTGGACCTGGCCGAGGTCGCGAATGAATCGGTGGAGTTGCTGCGTCCTCTCGCCGACGAGAAGCAAATCACGCTTCGCAGCGAAACCTTGCCCATGCCGGTTGTCGGTGATCGAGACCGACTGGGCCAGGTGGTGACCAACCTGCTGGCGAACGCGATCCGCTACAACCAAGAGGGTGGCCGCGTGGATGTGCGAGTCGAACGGGTCAACGGACACGCAATTGTGTCGGTTTCGGACAACGGCATTGGCATTCCGACGGAGGAACTGCCGCACATTTTCGAGCGGTTTTACCGGGTGGACAAAGCACGCACGCGAGCCGAGGGTGGCACCGGATTGGGGCTGGCGATCTGCCAATCGGTCGTCGAGGCGCATGGTGGCCAGATCACCGCTCGCAGTGAACCGGAACACGGAACAACTTTGGAGGTTCGGTTGCCACTGCCCCCGGAAACTGGCAAAGATCCACAAAATCCGTGACACCTTGCGGCGGGTTTGGGTTTTCATTGGTGACTGGAGTGTGATCCGGTCGCTCGCATTGTCCCAGCCAACGCTGTCTGGGTCTGAGTTTTGAAGTGCGATGGAATCCAATTTGGTTGGCTCTTGAAGGAGAATCTCTCATGTTGCGTCGATGTCGATGGGTCGCCGTGGTGGCCATTCTGATGAGTGCCTCGGTGGCGTTTGCTCAACAACGTCCTGGTGGTGCGCAGGGTGGACGACCGGGTGGCTTTGGTGGTGGCGGTGGCTTTGGTGGTTTCGGCGGAGGCGGGAATTCCCCGTTCACTCTGGTTGCCAACGAAGCAGTGCAAAAGGAGTTGAATCTGAACGACGAGCAGGTCGGCGACGTCAAGACGCTGGGGGATAAAGTTTCCGAAGAGATGCGTTCGGCGGGTGGTGGTCGCGAAGCTTTCCAAGGCTTACAGGATTTGTCTCGCGAAGAGCGTGAAAAGAAGATGGCCGAGCTGATGGCAAAGGCCGAAGAAACGCGGAAGAAGGTCACGGAGAAATTCCAGCCGGACCTCGACAAGATTTTGGAGGCTGCGCAACGCGATCGACTGAAGCAGATTCAGATTCAGGCGGACGGTTCCCGAGCCTACCAAAACGCCGAAGTTGTGGCGGCCTTGAAGATCAGCAAAGAGCAGCAAGATAAGCTGGCCGCGATCAGCAAGGAATTCGGAGACAAGGCGCGTGAACTGTTCCCACGCGGTGGCGCAGGGGGTGGTGGTGGCGAGCGTCCGAATTTCGAGGAGATGCAGAAGAAGATGACCGAATTGAATGCGACTCGCGACAAGCAACTGGCCGAAGTGTTGACGGCCGACCAGAAGAGCGCCTTCGAGAAGCTGAAGGGTAAGACCTTCGACGTGGCCTTGCTGCGTCCGAACTTCGGCGGCGGTCGAGGTGGTCCGGGCCAAGGTGGCGCGAATCCGGGCGGTCGTCCGCAACGTCGCCCGCAAGACGGTGACAAAAAGGCGGGCGACAAGAAGGCCGACGAGAAAAAGTCGGACAAATAAACTCACTTGCCGGAACGAAGGACGGGCACTCTTGCCCGTCCTTCGCTGGTTTAGTTCGGCGGCAGTGCCCGACCGATTGGCTCCTTCTCGTCGGTGCGTCCTCGTGTGAATGTTCGCGCCGATTTTCTTGCCGAGTGGTGGGTATCCGCCACAATTCTTAGAGGTCTCGCGTGACACAACACTTCAGCAAAGCCGGGATGATTTTGGCGTTCGCCTTCGTCGCATTTGGCGGCGGTCCTGCGGGAGAAGCCGCCGATTGGTCGCGGTTCCGTGGACCGAATGGTTCGGCGGTCAGCGACGCTCACGGGGTTCCGACTGACTGGAGTGACTCGACGAACTTGGCTTGGAAGACGGAGTTGCCAGGCCCTGGAAGTTCCAGCCCGATCATCGTCGGCGATCGAGTGTTCGTGACCTGCTATTCCGGTTATGGCACCGATCGGCGCGCGGCGGGTGATGTCAAAAAACTGCAACGACACTTGATCTGCGTGTCGTTGAAAGATGGCAAGATTCTGTGGGACAAAGCGGTCGTCTCGAAGCAGTCCGAAGATCGGTTCGACGGTTTTATCCAGGATCATGGATACGCGACGAGCACTCCGGCATCGGATGGAGAACAGGTCTTTGTCTTCTTCGGCAAGGCGGGCGTGCTGGCGTTTGACCTCGACGGGAAAGAACTGTGGCAGACGCCGGTCGGGACTGGCTCGGCGATGAATGGTTGGGGTTCGGGCAGCAGCCCAATCCTGTATCGCGACACCGTCATCGTGAACGCAGCGGCCGAGAGCAAGTCGCTCATCGCGCTCGACAAGAAGACCGGCAAGGAAGCGTGGCGTACCGATGCGGACAGCATTCACGGTTCGTGGGCGACGCCGGTGCTGGTCGATGTTCCCAACGGCAAGACGGAGTTGGTGCTGAACGCTCCGTACGAGATGTGGGGCTTCGATCCCGACAATGGCGATTTCCTGTGGTTCGCCGAGGGGATTCAAGACAACACAATTTGCGGCAGTGTCGTCGCCCGCGACGGAATCGTATACGCCGTCGGTGGCCGTTCCGGTAGTGCGGTCGCGGTCAAAGCCGGAGGCCGAGATGATGTCTCCAAGTCACATGTGGTCTGGAAGAAATCGCTCAGCAGCTATGTGCCGTCACCCGTGCTGGCGGGGGACCGCATCCTCAGTGTCAACGAGCGTGGCATTGTCGGTTGCCTCGATGCGAAGACTGGCGAGTCGCACTTCACGCAGCGTTTGAGCAACGCTGGCGGCGTGTATGCCTCGCCGATTGTCATCGGCGGCAAGGCGTATCTGGTGTCTCGCCAAAACGGCACATTCGTGATGGACATGGGCGGCAAGGGTGAGGTGCTCTCGCAAAACAAACTCGACGACGAGACGGACTTTAACGCCAGCCCCGCCGTGGCTGACGGCAAATTGTTGCTTCGATCCAACCGCAGCCTGTACTGCATCGCGAGCAAGTCGCAGTCGAAGTGATGAGGTGTTTCAATCAGGAAGAACGAGACTTCCTCCGAAAAGTCAGGAGTTAAGATTTTCTGAAGCGGGTTCGCTCAGACTGGTCACCAGTCGGCAGAATTATCAATCTCGCAGAATTATCAATCTCAAAGTGATGCACTCGGGAGGGGCCAAACTCCGAGAGTGTGAAAGGAATTCATGAACTTGCTGTCCACACGCCGCCAATTCATGGGCGGTCTTGCTGTTGGTGTCTCCGCGTTTTCCGTCCCTGGCCTCTTTGCGGAGGAGTTGACCCGAACTCCGAAACAAACGGAGGGGCCATTCTATCCCGACAAGCTGCCGCTCGACACCGACAACGACTTGATTGTCATCAACGACACAATCACGCCTGCGGTCGGTGAGATCACGCATCTGTCGGGGCGCATCCTCGACTCACGCGGCAATCCGATCCGCAACGCCGTTGTCGAAATCTGGCAATGCGACAATGCCGGAGCGTATCTGCATTCCAAGACGGGCAATGCCGACAAGCGTGACGGACATTTTCAAGGCTTTGGCCGTTTCCTGACGGGGCGGGCCGGAGAGTATGGTTTTCGCACGATCAAGCCAGTTCCGTATCCCGGCCGCACACCGCATATTCACGTTGCCGTCAAAGTCCCCGGCCAAGAGAAATTCGTCACGCAGTGTTACGTGAAGGGTCATCCGGGCAACGAGAAGGACGGCATCCTTCGCAGCATCCGCGACGAGAAGGCTCGTGAGTCCGTGCTCGTGGATTTCAGGCCCATCCAGGGATCGCGAGTCGGCGAACTCGCGGCGCGATTCGATGTCGTGCTCGGCGTCACGCCCGTGGATGAGCCAAAGCCAAACTGAACTCGCCCTGGTGGAGTGGCTGGTTTGAGTGGCTGATTCGGTTTCTGTGGATTCGATCTCATTCGTCGTTCGGGCAAAGATTCAGTGCGATGAACCCGCGAAGCGAACTCTTTGAAGTCTCTGCCACATACTGGCTGATCGTGTTTGCGCTCAGTTCCGGCGTAGTCGTGGGCTATCTCTGGAGGTTTGCCTTTGGCAAACCTGACGGCTCAGGGCGGTGGCAGCGAGTCACGGCATTTGCCGCCGCGCTTGTCTTGTGTTTGACCACAGTGGACGGTCTCCATTTCACGCAGCAGAAACTCAGCACGAACTTTCGCGTGTTCGGCACGGTTGCCGTCATCGCCGTGGCGGCTGGGCTGACGTGGTTGCATCTCAGCCACTGGAAGATGTCACGGCACCATTTTCGGCATCATCTGTCCGGCTGGTTGATCATTCTTTCATCCGTGAGTTTGCCAGGCTGGTCGTATCACCGTTTTCAGGAGCGGCTGTATCCACCCTCGAAAAAATCAATTCTGCTCTTGAGCACTCCGGGGAAGAAGAAAGAGGTCCACGAATTCGTGGCGATGACGGATCGAAATCGTCCCATTCGCGTGTATCGGATGGTGGATGATGGATCCGAACCTCTCGACGTGAATGAAGCCTTCGAAGTGAATTTCATGGAATCCACGATCCAGCGTGGTCCTGCCGATCCTGTGGCCAACTGCCACGGCTGGGTGTTCTTGAATTCGCAGTTCTTGATTCCGGGAGAGGCCGTCCAGCAAATCTTGGACGACAACGGCTACGAGACTGTTTCGGAGCCAAAGGCGGGTGACGTCATCGTGTACCGGGCTGACAATCGAGAAATTGTTCACACGGGGTTGGTTCGTGGTGTGCTCAACGATGGCACGATTATCATCGAGAGTAAATGGGGCATCGAAGGCACCTTCTTGCACGACCCTGAGGGGACGCCGTACTCCACGGTATTTGAGTACTATCGGTCGCCTCGCCCCGACAACCGCGTGAAGATCGTCCCCGTCGATGAGTTGCCGATGGACGAATGAGCCGCACGATCGACGTCAAAGAACCTTGGCCGCAAGCGGAGAAGTCGTCCGCCCGCTAAAATTCCCGCGCCGCTGGTTCCACGGTCTGCTGACCTCGTTTGGCGGCCCCTCTCAACCACCAACACCGTGAGGCCGCCGTCCGAAAGGCGACACAAGCATGTTTCAAGTCTCGCAACACATCGACTTCTGCTACGGCCACCGGCTGCTGAATTATGCAGGCAAGTGCCGCAATCTCCACGGCCACAACGGCCGTGCGGTCATCGTTCTCGCCAGCGATCACTTGGATTCGCGGGGGATGCTGATGGATTTTTCGGACATCAAAAAAGTCGTGCGGACGTGGATCGACGAGCAGCTCGATCACCGCATGATCCTGCACGAGAACGACCCGGCTCTGCCCTCCCTGCAACAGCTCGGAGAGCCACTGTTCATCATGCCGGTGAACCCAACCGCCGAGAACATCGCCAAAACGATCTTCGAGTTCACGCATTCGCAGGGCTTTCCGGTCATCGAGGTCTCGCTGTGGGAAACGCCGAACGCTTTTGCGACGTACCGCGGCTAAGCGCGTCGCGGCGGCAAAGATTTTTGAACAATCGCCTCAAAGTTTTCGTTCGGCCGTCGAATCACGACCGTTGAGGCCATTTGGGCCTGCGAAAACTCTTTGACCCCGGTGAATCGGAGACACGGCGATGATCAAGCAAGCGGTTTACGGTGTGGCGGCGCTCGGAGCCTTGGCGTCGTTTGTGTTTGGACGGGATGTTTGGAGCTACGCTCGGACCTGGGGCAACTCGGTTCGGCAGACGGTCAAACGAGAAGTGCCGGTGGAATTCGAGGTCACTCGCGCCCGCGAGCTGGTCGAAAACATCGTCCCGGACATTCGTAACGTCATGCACGTCATCGCGGAACAGGAAGTCGATACCGAACAGCTCACCGCCGAACTGTCGCGCAAGCGGCTGGAATTGGCCTCGCAAAAGGACGCCATTCACGCTCGCACCGCAGAACTGAAGTCGGGACAGACCACTTTCGTTTATGTCAGCCAGACGTACTCGGCCGAGCAGGTTCGCAACGATCTCGCCAAGCGGTTTGATCGGTTCAAGATGGCCGAGGAAACGCTCAAGCGGGAGCAGCAAGTCTTGGACGCTCGGCAGAAGGCGCTCACCGCCAATCGCGAGAAGCTCGACAACCTGTTGGCCGCTAAGACCGATTTGGAATTGCAACTCGAACAGCTCGAAGCCCGGCTGAAGGCGGTCCAAGCGGCCGAAACCGTCAGCACGGTCAGCATCGACGACAGCGAACTGACACGAGCCAAAAAGCTGATCCGCGAACTCAACAAGCAAATCGACGTGCGTGAAAAGGTCATGGCCAGCGACGGCAAGCTCACCGATTTAATCCCAGTCGAAGCGAAGCACACCGCTCCGAAAGACTTGGAATCACAAATCGAGGCGTATTTCACGCCGAAAGCCCAAACGTCCGACGCGAAATCCGAAATGAAGATCGTGAATCTCGAAAAGCTGAAGCCCTAGTTGCCCGGATGAGTCGCGATTTGAGATTTGAAATTTGTGAATTGCGAGTCTCATCATGCTCAGCTTTCTCCGTCATTCACCGGTCGTCAGTCGCCCTACGACGCAAGGGGCGATGTCCGCGATCTGGATCGACGGAGTTGGCTGTTTTTGGTTGAGCCAAAAGGACCGCGTGACGATCGGTGGACCGGGGGCACCCTCCGCGAAACCGGACGACGAGAGAGAGACGGCGGACTTGGCGATCCTCTCCGACTTGAAGCAGCGTCACGCGACGATCGTGCGAAACGGCGAGGGCTATTTGCTCGAGGCGCACGGCACGGCGAGAGTTGCTGGACGCGATGTGCTCGAACGAGCTGCCCTCAATGACGGAGCGATGATTGAACTTGGCCGGAGTGTTCGCCTGAGGTTTCGACAACCGTCGGCCCTCAGTCTGTCCGCGCGGCTCGACTTCGTGAGCGATCACCGGCCAACGCAATCGGTTGATGGAGTGGTTCTGCTGGCGGACACCTGCTTGCTCGGATCGGGCGACGAGAACCACGTCGTCTGTCACGATTGGCTCGGTCAGATCTTGCTTGTGCGGCAGGGGGCGGAGTTGTGGTGCCGATCGCGGCAGGCACTGACCATCAACGGCCATCGGCTCGGCAGCGGCCGGCGGTTGCAATCCGGCGACGTCGTGTCAGGTGAGGATTCGCGATTCAGAATCGAAATCCCCAACTGATCGAGCCGTCCGGCTCATTGAAATTGGCTGTCAAGGTCATCAGGCAGCAAGCGTCCGAACTGACTGGCCGTCTTCGGTTTGGATGCTCCAGAGACGGTTTGCACCCGAACGGCGACTAAGATTTCCACGGCTGCGGCGAATCCCGCAGCAAGGTTTTCCCAACACGGCCGGCAACGGCTGGTCAAGCAGTGAGTTTGTAGTTCCGCCATCAGGCGATGCGACCTTCCCAAAACGCCGCTTGGCGGCGGAACTACGAACGAAGGCAACGATGCCATGAAGTTCACGTTCGCTCCCGAATCGCGGCCGCTGGACGGATTCACGATCAAGCGAGCCATCGCCCGCGGTGGTTTCGGTGAGGTTTACTACGCGCTGACCGACTCCGGAAAAGAAGTCGCGATCAAGTTGTTGCAAGACAACTTGGAAGTCGAGCTACGTGGAGTGTCGCAGTGCTTGAACCTGAAGCATCCGAATCTCGTCACGCTGTTCGACATCAAACAGGATGGCGAAGGGGACCACTGGATCGTCATGGAATTCGTTGGCGGCAAGACGCTCGACCGAGTCGTCCACGAAAACCCAAACGGACTGCCGCTCGACGAAGTGCTGGCGTGGCTGGATGGCATCGCCGCCGGTATCGGCTTTCTGCATGACCGAGGCATCGTGCATCGCGACCTGAAGCCCGCGAACATCTTTCGCGAGAACGGCATCGTGAAAGTCGGTGACGTCGGCCTGTCAAAGTTCATCGCGCCCAGCCGCCGTTCCGCGCACACGCAAAGCGTCGGCACGGTCTACTACATGGCTCCCGAAGTCGCGAAGGGACGCTACGGCCGTGAGGTCGATGTCTATTCGCTGGCGGTGATCCTGTACGAACTGCTGACCGGCAAGGTGCCGTTCGATGGGGAGACCACCGCCGAAATTCTGATGAAGCACCTGACCGAGCGGCCGAATCTGGCCCCGATCTCGCCCAATCTGCGTCAGGTCTTGGAGATCGCACTGGAAAAGGACCCGGAGCGCCGCACGAGCGATGTGCTGGAGTTGGCTCGCCAGTTCCGCGCGGCGGCGACCCAACAGGTCGCGAGCGAAGACTTGAAGACCGACGACAAGGTTCTCGGTGCGGAGAGCAGTCCCGACTTCCACGAAATTCACGCTGAGCGTCTCTGGATCTGTGCGCAACTGAGAGAGCTGCTGGACAAAGCCCGTGAGCTGGAGACAGCGGCGGATCGAGACCGCGCCTGGAGTCAGAAACAACCACACATCGAAGAGCTGGTGAAACAAGCTCGCGAGATTCGGACCAAAGCGTTCAATCGAGACAACAGACTTTGGGACTACTCCGCGGAAGGCACGTTTGCGTCCGTGCTCACCGTCGCCGACAAGTTCCACAAATTGGCGAGTCCTCGTTTGCCGATTCTCGATTACGCCGACACGCAGCCGTACGAGAAGCCTGCGGCTGCGAAGCCAGCACCGCAGCGACCGAGCATGTTTCCAAACCCGAAACGGCCCGCCTCGCGTTGGGAAAAAGCTTGCTACACAACGGGTCGATCGGTGAGTGGTTTGCTGTCACTTTGGCAACGCCATCCGCTGTTGCTCATCGGTGCGGCTGTGGCGATCTTGATCTGGACGATGCCTCGTGGTGTGAGTGCCAACGTGATGTCGGCTGGTCGAGGAATGAGCTTTCTGTGGGTGGTGTTTGGTGTTGTCGTCACGATTGAGTTGTTCCGAGGAGTCTCTCGTGGAGTGGACTGGTTATTTCTACCCGAACGCTCGTCGTCAACCGAAAGTCATGGACGATCTACGGGACACGGCCATCAGCAGCCGCACCAACAGTGGAGGGCGGAGTCATCGAGCCGGCTTCACGCAGCGGCCTTCCGTGCGGTGAATCCCAACACCGTGCGAGAGATTTCGTGGCGACGTCGAATCACCGAACTGAGTGGCTCACTGGCGACCGCTGGTTTGGCGACTGCTCTCGTGACGGCGGTCCTGGCTTACGTGACGCAGTTTTTCGGATCGACCGCGCTCGTCGGACAGTTTGCGGCCGGCACGTTGCTTGGTTCGTGGGGCTTGTTGATTGTCAGCAAGCTGCGCGAAGGATTGCCTCGCGAACGCTACATCGACCGCATGCTGCTGGCGGGAGTCGGCGTGTTGGTCGGAGTCGCACTGTTTCAGTTGGATGGTTGGCTGTTGATCGACTTGCCGACCGACGGTTGGTCGCAGAAGCAAAGTTTGCTGGCGATGACCAGCACTTCGTTGTCGGGCAATCCGCAGCACATCTTGGCAGAAAGTTATGTCGCGTTCTTTGCGACGTTGTTTTTCTTCCGCCGCTGGTGGTGGCACACCGATTCGTTCCGCGCACATCGCTTCCGAGTCCTCTCGGTCTGCCTGACGGCGATCGTCGGAGCACTGGCCGCCCGTGCGTGGGGCTTCCCAGTTTTGTGGGGCACTGTCTGGGCCGCGAGTCTGTCGAGCGTCGTGCAACTCGCAGCGGTGTGGACACCGCGTGAGCAACGTCGGTGAGGGATGTTCGATTTGAAATTTCAAATTTCAAATTTCAGAAGGTCATGTGATGAACTCCGTACCCCTGACCATTGAACCGACTTGGGCCATCTTGCCGAAGGTGTTCGTCCTCATCGGCTTTATCTTCGTTTTGACGCTCGTGATTTCAGGACGGCGGTTGCCGGAGATCGTTCGAGCCTTGGCGAAGTTTCTCGTGGTGGGAGTTTTGGGGCTGGTCATTGCCGGATTCTTTTGGACTCGTGGCGTCGCAATACAGACCGCCACCCGGCTGGAACCCCAACCCATGCCAGTCCACCTTCCGGATCCGCCGATCGATCCGGCGGCTTTGGAAAGTCGGTCGTCTCCGGTCGCCGGTGAATTGGAATCCGCGAAGCCTGATGTCGAGCGGCCCGAATGGACTCGGCAGCCCGTGCGGATCGACGGTGGCCGGAAGCTGATCGTTGTGAGTAGTGGCCTCTTCGCGGGCAAAGAGGAAGTGGAGCTACACGGCTTCCAACAAGCGGCGGCGACCGCTGTGAAGGAGTATTCGTCGCTCGATCCTCGCGGCACCGGTGCCGTGCAGCCGCAACACGCGGATGTCGTCAAGGACACCGCGATCAAGCAGCGGTTCTTGGAAGTCACTCAGCATGACTTCGGCAAGTTCCAAGCTCCGATGCACCAGCTTTGGTTGCAGGTGGAGCTGACTCCCGAACTCGGCGAGCGAATGGCCGAGCCGTGGCGGCAAGCGGCGGTCGAGGCTCGTTTGCGAACGCTCACCGGCTGGAGCTTGTGGGGCACGGCCGCTGCCGCGCTGGCCGCCTTCGCGCTGCGGCTGGATGCCGCTTGGAACGGACGTCGTCGAGTCGTGATTGCGGGGACGGCCATCGTGCTCACGCTGGGGAGCTTGGCATTCTTGGCCTGAGTGTGTGAACTTCGAGTCATCCAACCTGAGGAGGAATGATGACCGGACACTCACACAGCTCCGCGCATTGGGATCAGCGATATCTCAGCGGCGACGCGCCATGGAATTCGGGCATCGTCTCGCGTGAACTTATCCGTGTCTTGGCCGAGGAGCATGTCTCACCGTGTCGAGCGGTTGAACTCGGCTGTGGTGCTGGGACGAACGTGGTGCACCTGGCTCAGCAAGGCTTCGATGTCTTGGGCACGGATTGCTCGGCGGTCGCGATCGAACGCGCTTGCACGCTGGCTGTCGAATCTGGCGTGGTGTTGCAGTTGGCCGTCGCGGATTTGTGTCGAGTGTCGGATGTTCGCGAGGTGCTCGGAGATGTCGCAGCGAAGTTCGAACGACAGTGCTCGTTACTGTTTGATCGAGGCTGCTATCACTGTGCTCGACGCGTGAACTTGGCGGGATTCTTGGAAACGGTGGAATGGCTCGCCGCTCCGAATGCTCAACTGCTGATGTTGTGCGGCAACGCGAATGAGCCGGCTCAACAGGGACCACCGAAAGTGACCGAGGCGGAACTTCGCTCGGACTGGGGGCACCTCTTTGAGATCGAATGGATTCGGGAATTCCGCTTTGAGGATCGAGGTGGGATTCCTGGCCCACTGGGATGGGTATGCTGGATGACTCGCCGCTTGTCAGCGTGATCAGAAACCGAAACGCACGCGTCCAAAACTTGAACATTGCGTTTCACTTGGTGAAGTCGAAGTCATCGTTTGTGCCGGTCGTATCAGCAGTGTGGATTCCCGCGACCGCCGTGTGGTTGGAATCACTTCTGAAAACCGAGGCACGCAGGCACTCGGCATTTCTTACCTGGAAATGCGACTTTCTCGCACGAAATCAAAGATTCGTTGACTCAGGAAAAACCTGAGTTGCAGAAGAATTGGAGAGAAGTCTCCTGCCGAGCGACCTCGTGCTTCCGAGTGTGAGAGGCGTCAAGAGGAAACTCGGAAAGTGGCATCCCGGTTGCGTGATGAGATCGGCAATCTCGGTGCATTTGGAAGAAGTCCTACAACCGAGAGGCACTCAGGACCAGTCGAATCGTCACACGTCGACACAGTCACGGAATGGAGCGTGCCCATGCCACGGGAAGATCTGAAACCGAAAATCGACGACGTCGAGATTCGTGAACCGCAACCACCGAAATGGCTCGGTGAACTCGCCACGTTGGCGACGCAAGCATTTCACTCGCAGAGTCTTTTAGCGCCTGTCGGCTGTCACTTTCACAGAAATGACGAGGTCACGCCAACTCAATGGGAAGTGACACTCTTTATTTCGAGCACGGAGGTTTATGGCGGAGCACGCGACGGACAATGCGTGTTCTCACACTTCATGGTCGATCTGAGAGATCTGATGTCGGCCTTTGACGTCGTGGAGAGTTGCTATTGGCAAGCTCAATCGCAGGCGGATGACGATCAATTGGGACCGCATGTCGGCGTTGATGGTCGGTTTCGAGGCCACTCGGTTTGGTTGCGAATCACCGCCAAGCCGCCGAGCGAATTTGAGTCCGGTCGAATGTTCGATCAAGCCGCAGACGAACTGCAGAACCGCTGGTAATCGAGACGTTACCAAGCTTCGGAGAATCGACTTTTTTGCTGAGAGGTTTTGCGTCTGTGAACCGTTCCTTTTGTGGACGCTGAACTGATGAGAAAAGGCCCGGCTTCGGAGGGGAAGCCGGGCCTTTTTCCTTTTCGTGGGGCACGTTTTCAACGTGCCCGGATTTCAGGGCAGGTTGAAAACCTGCCCCACGCAGCCGTTACTTCTTCGGCAACTCACGCACGTAGATGTTTTTGAAGTACAGCGTGTTGCCGTGGTTTTGCAGTTCGATCGGGCCGGTCTCGTAACACGGCTTGTCGCGTTCCCAGTAGTTCTCCAGCGTGACGTTGTTGACGACGGTCTTGCCATTGAGCGTGATCGTCACTTTGTCGCCGACCATGCGGATGAAGAACGTATTCCACTGGCCGATCGGATTGTCGGCCTTCACGTCCGGAAAACGTGGATTCTTGGCGTTGTTCCACAAGCTGCCCGAACCTTTGTCGGCTCCGTTTTTCAGTTGAGCCTCGTCGCTGGGATCCCAGATTTGAATCTGAGGCGTGCCGCGAACGTAGATGCCGCTGTCCCCTTTCGGCTCGATCTTCCAATCGCAGTAGAGTTCGAAGTCCGCGTAGTCCTTGGCGGAGACGAGACTCTGGCCTTTGCCGTCGAAGAGGAGCACTCCGTTCTCGGCGCGCCAGTGAGCCTTCGCGCTCTCGTCAGCTTTGACTTGCTCGGCCGCGATTTGTTCGGCGGTCATCGACTTCCGCTCTTTGATGTTCTTGACGAGTCCCTGCCAGCCGGTCAGGTCTTTGCCGTTGAACAGCGCGGTGAAACCTTCCGGCGGCGTGTTGTCCGGAGCGGCCTTCTTGCCGACGGGCTGAGCCTGTTGAGTTTGCTGATCCGCAACGGCGACTTCTTTCGGCTCGACCTTTGTGCCGAACAGGAACACGTTGTCGAAGTTCCCGGTGTCGTCGAACGTGCCGACGCCGACTTGTCCCCAGGCGAACGTCTTGTCGGTCGCTTCCATGACCGGTTCGGTCATGTTGTCGAAGAAGACTTTGATCGAGCCGCTCTTCACGTCGCGCGTCAGCCGAGCGTGATGCCGGTTGTCGGTCCAGTTCGTCCCGCTGCTGGTCTTGGTCGAGATCTTCTTTCGGTCGGCGTTGTTGACGATGAAGATCTGGTTGGCGTGATCGTCGGTCTGCTTGCCGAGATGCACGTAGTACAGATGAGCCGCGTCCTGGCAGCCGAAGAACAGGCACATGTCGCGATGCCCGTAATCCTTCACCGTCGATTGCAGCTTCACGTCCAGCACAAAATCGCTAACGGTCACGTCCTTGATCATCGCCCGGTTGAACGGCGAGCGAACCGGCGTCTTGGTGTTGCTCTTCTGAAACTGGCTGAGGACGTGGCCTTTGTCCGTCTTCTCAATTTTCCAGGCGGCCGGATCGGTCGCGACCCAATTCGAGGAACTACCGGACTCGAAGTCGTCCGAGAAAATCAGCGGCAGGTTCGTGATCCCTTTCGGAGCGTCCGCCGCACCTGCGATCGCCGTCATCCCAAGCAATGCCCAAGCGAACAATCCAACCGAGCGCCTCATGGTGGTTCCTTTCGAGAGTTTCGTAGTCCCGCCTTCCGGCGGCAACCAAATCCAACAGTGAAATCCAACAGGGGCGATAGCGTGACCAGCCTCGCGAACGATGACAAGCGTCGGCTGATGCGGTTGAAGCGTACGATCTCATCACTCACAACCGATGGAGTCTTGGAGGATGGGCACTCCTGCCCGTCCACTCTGGAGCATCTGAAAGACGGGCACGGCGAAAGCTTCTTGACAGACTGAACTCGCAACGACACTTTGACACCCAACCCGAACGAAACCAGAACACCGTCGTCCTCGTGCGATCCCGCGTGCCAGAGACATTCAGGCGGTGACGGCCGGCGGGGTCTCAACCGCAGTGGCCGCCCTCACCGAAGGAGTCATTCAAACCATGCTGATGAACAAACGAAAGATGATGTCGGTCGTCCTCCTGTTGTTGGTCAGCGCCGTCGAGCTGGCCTCTCGCATGTCGGCAGCAGAGCCGGCGGAGGCGCTGACAGCGACAACTTTCGCGCAGTATCAAAAGCACATCCGGCCGCAGCCCGGTGAATCGCGCTGGATGGAGATTCCGTGGTTCCTGGATCTGCATGCAGCCCGTCAGAAGGCGGCGATCGAAGGGAAGGCATTGTTTATCTACTCGTCCGGAGGTGCCACCGGCATTGGAGCGTGTTGAAGCGGCGGCCGAACGGTGGGCCGTGCGCCTGCCTTGTGGACCGAGGAAAACACCAAGCTGATGCAGGACAACTTCGTCGCCGTCTCGCTGAGTGTCCTGGAGTACGACCGCACCGACGCAGTCGGACAATTCCTGCGGGACTCCGGCGTGAAGCTCCGCCGATTGGAGGGCTGCCTGTGGTGTGTGACACCCGGCGGCAAGATTCTGGAGAGCAACCTCGTCGTTGAAAAAGGGAAAGAGAGTTTCAAACCCGATTTCGACTTGAAGGGAGCACTGGAAAAATGGCAGGCCCTTCCCGAAGCGGAGCGTGTACCGGGTGCCGTCCAGGTCGGCGAGATGGACACAGTCGATCGCCAGCGTGCGGTCTTAACTCCGCCACCAGGAACGTTGATCCTCAAGCTCTATTACCGAGCCTTCATGTGCGAGGACAACAAGCTCCGTTACCTGACGGACAATGACCTTTGGCACGATGAGAAGGGAGAAAAGACGGAAGCGAAGTTGGTCCACCGGAGGATTACCACGCCCCAGGCTCACCCCGATCACATGTGGCTCTCGGAAGCCGAATGGAAATCGCTGATGCCAGTCAACCCGCGCGTCGGCGACAAGTTTGCGATGCCGGCGGGTATCGCCGATCGTCTCGTGCGCCGGCACCTGAATCCGAGGTCCGTCTACGACGGGCATAGCGACGGGCTGGACATTGCTTCGGTCAGCGCCGCCGAGTTGAACCTGACGGTCGAGGCCGTCTCCGCAAACAGAGTTCGCTTGCGGCTGGACGGCCACGCCAAACTGGGCCAGCCACCGACCCCGGATGTGCTCGCCGGCAAGATCGCTTCGATGAGCCAGTGGGGCTACGACCCAAAACTACTCGGCTTCCTGGAGTACGATCCGCAGAAGCAGGTCTTCACCCGTTTCGATGTGGTGGCTTTGGGGGATCAGTTCGGCAGGGTGGGTCTCACGATTGGTGCCGCACGCCCGGGCTGCCAGCCTCTGGGAATCACCTTCGAGCTAGTCACCGGCGACCGTCCCGCCGATCGCGTTCCCCCCGGTAGCGCGTCAACCGCCCGGCCCTACTTCGATCCAAAGCGCTGAGGTTGTCGCCGCAAAGCGGGACCGCAACTATCTCGCGCGCGAGGTTTTTGGTGATAGGCCGCGCGCGGCATATCACAAGACGAGCCACCCGTGCAAAAAACAAGAAACGCTTCTTGACGTGCCGAGAAAGCAGCGGCATTCTCTCTCCCGAACATGTGACTCGCACCGACGGCTGAGACGTACTAGGCCGCGCGCGACTCACTTCACTGTTCTGCCAAAATTCTGTCACACTGACACGTTGTGAGGTCCAGAATGAGATGTCGTCGCTTTGCCCTACTGCTGGTGCTCTACTCGCTCACGACCTTTGCTGCTGAGCGACCCTCCCAGAATCCAACGTCGGCGTCGATCGCGCGGCAGCGATTCAATCAGGTGTTCGTCAAGGTGATCATGCCGGTCACCGAGCGCACTCCGAAGCAGGATGGCCCCGTCGTCGAGTCCTGGGTTGCACAGCAACTCACACAACTGGGCGGGGCCGAGTATTTCGCTGTCACAGACTGGGTGCCTGTTTGTGACGGGCTGCTTTCGGACGATGAATTCGACAATCGCGTCTGGAGTGGTCAACTTGTCGGCAAGAAGTCTGGTAACTTTTGCCCTGTCGGCGGAGACCTTCCTGAACGCAAAGACGGCCGCGTGTTGGTTCTCGTTGGTGGCTGGGATCCAGGCGGGGGACACGAGGCGAAGGTCACGCTGGCGGATGAACCTGGCACTCGAGCCGTTGAGCCGGTGCTGCCTTCTTCTGCCCGCGGAAAAAGAAAGGCGATTCCGGGTGAAAAACCGCTGGCTTATGTGGCCGTCCTGATTGGGCCGCCACCTCGGTAGCGTGTCACGTCACACAGCAATGACGAATAGGCAGAACCATGCGGTGAACCGGAGCCGCCGATGACGCGGATTGTGAAGTCATAGTTTTTCGGCGGCGGACCGGTTACCGCCAGCGTTCGGCCGCCAGACCAATCGCCGATGAGCGCGACGCACATGCGAACGAAAAGTCTGAAGCTGGTTCTACAGACCATCGAGGAAGCCCGCGCTGAGATCGAGGCGATGAGCCCGGCGGACAGGGCACACGTGTCCGCCGACTGGCTCGCACGGCTTGGTGCCTTGACCTCGCCAGATCCGTGGACGCTGGGCTTCTCCTTGGTGCATCGAGACAGCGAAACGGTCGTCGGGTCGGCTGGCTTCAAGGGACCTCCGACAGCGGACGGCGTGGTCGAGATTTCTTATGGGGTCAATCCCGATCACCACGGAAAGGGATACGCGACAGAAGCCGCGCAGGCGCTGACCGCCTACGCCTTCAGCATCGGCAAGGTTCGCGTGGTCCGGGCACACACGCGGCCGGAGCCAAACGCCTCAACGCGGGTCTTAGCCAAGTGCGGTTTCCGACGGGTCGGCGAGGTGATCGATCCGGAAGACGGGTTGGTGTGGAGATGGGAGAAGGACTTGGAAGCGGTTGTCGCCGCAACTCTCCGCGCCGAGCGCGACGCGCGCCAATTTCAAGGCGATGACTCCGACCAACCCACGCACCCGCCGCGCCGTGGAGAGCGGTGATAGGCCGCGTGCGGGATAGCACACGATGAGTCCTCAGTGCGAACAACACCAACCGCTGCTTGACATGCCGAGAAAACAGCAACATTCTGTCTCCCGAACATCTAGCCATCCTGCCGACAGAGACCAATAAGGCCGAGTGCGTCACACTTAACTGTTATGCAGCAGAAAGAGACTGTCATGAAATCGGGGATTGCGATTGCGCTCATTGTTTGTGGCACGCTTCTAGTCATCACGCCAGCCGTCTATGACTACATGCTCCTCCGCAATGTGTCGAATGTGCTGCTGTCTCGCACCGACATGAGGACTGTTACCAGCGGCGAACCGCTGTCGTCGATGTATCGGTTTGTCTGCTGGTCGTTTGGGGCCATCATGATCGGCGTCGCCATTCTGCGGTCGTTAAAGAGTCCGCAAACGTCGGCACTCGTTGGCCGTCCGACTTCTGCATAACCAAACATTGCAATGGACCGGCCCGACGGCACGGTCCTAGTGAATCGCAAGCGTGGTTGGCACCGGGCCGGCCATTGAAGGCGCAGCATTAGAAACCTGCGTTTGACATTCATTTGCCCTATCCGCCTCAACCTTGGAACCAGCGTCCACTCCAAGTTTCTTGTGCCTGCGGCACCCAGCTTCTGCGAAGCTGGGCCACCCGCGAACAACACCAACCGCTGCTTGACATGCCGAGAAAACAGCGGCATTCTGTCTCCCGAACATCGAGCCATCCCGCCGACAGAGACCAATTCGGCCGCGTGCGTCACACTGAACTCTTCGGCGGCGAAGAGCGTGGAGGCAACTATGTCGGCAGCAGGAGCGAGCGCAGCGGCTGCGGCAGCGCGGCGGAGGCGGGAGCAGGAGGAGGAAGAAGTGAGCCTGATGAACACCGACCCCTCCGGGGCAGTCGAATACAAGATCCTCCGTAGCGCCACTCGGGCCTTCAAGGACCCCGCCAAGTTCCGCGCCGCGCTGGACGAGGAAGCCCGCGCCGGCTGGGAGCTGGTGGAGAAGCTGGACGACTCTCGGGCGCGGCTCCGTCGATCGACCGAGTGCCGTCAGCGTGACGCCGAGCTGGGCCAAGATCCCTACCGCACCCAGGTCGGGATGAGCGAAACCGAGCTGACCGTGTGGATCGTGGTTTCAATCCTCGTCGGCGTGGTGCTGCTCCTCGGTGCGGTGGCGGTTATGGTGCGGCGCTAGCGGAAGTCAAGACGCCGAACCAGACGTTGCAGCAGACGGCCGCCCTCTTGCGTTGGTTGCGCGGCATTCCGTCTTTCGAGGGGCGCCGCTGCTGAACTGTGGCGTTCGCCGCGTGAGACTCTCCACCGCGAACGACTCTTGGAATCGCGGCAGCGTGCTGGTGGTGCTGACGAGCCGCTGGGCTGGCAAGGGACGTCCCGTTGGGACTGAACCGCAGGGGACCGTCCCGAGCTCGGCGCGTCAATTCACGCGATCCATTTTGACATTCTTGATCGGCACGGATAAACCGACCGGATCGTCCTGATGTGCGAAGGGGAGGTGAGCACATGACAGTCTCTGAGAAGCTGGCACAGTCGCTTCGCGTCCTGGTGGGCACCTCGCTGGGGGACGTGTTCTGGTATGGGCTGTTGGCCGGCGGTTTGTGGCTGTTCTTTTATGTGGCCTTCCGAGCGACGTTTCGGCATCGTCGGATTTCCAGCGGCGAGCCGACGCGACAGCAGGTGACACGCGAGGTGTTCTATTCCCTGCGGAGCATTGCCATCTTCGGGCTGTTCACGGGGGTCATCGTCTATGCCGCTTACTCTGGGTGGACTCGGTTTTATGTGAGCATTGACGCTTATGGCTGGGGATGGTTCGTGCTGAGCATCGGGCTGATGATCGTCATCCACGACGCCTACTTCTATTGGACTCACCGCCTGATGCATCACTCCTGGCTTTTCCGGAGGCTGCATCACACGCATCACCTTTCGATCAGCCCGACGCCGTGGGCCGCGTATGCCTTCAGCCCGTTCGAAGCGGTGGTTCAGGCTGGGATCGCTCCGCTGATCGTGTTCACGATGCCGGTTCATCCGCTGGCGTTCACCTTGTTCATGTCGTGGCAGATCGCGTTCAACGTGTTCGGGCATTGCGGTTACGAAATCTTCCCGCGCTGGTTCATACGGAGCCGCGCGGGGCTGTTCCTGAATTCGATCACGCACCATTCGCTGCACCACGAGAAGTTCCGAGCGAACTATGGCCTGTACTTCAACGTCTGGGACCGGCTGATGGGGACGAACCACCCCGACTACGAACAGCGTTTCGAGATGGCCACCGGCGCTCCGACTCATGCTGCGCTTGATCATCTTGGGTCAGGTCTTCAAATTTCATTTTTGGGCTCGCAATCCACCCCTGACTTTGATTCCACGTCGCCATTGCAACTCACATCGCGACTCATTCGTGAAACCAAAAATGAAATTTGAAGGCCTGACCCCTGCGCTTCCACTGGCGTTCGCAACCGTTGCCGAGCTTGGCCAGCGATTGCGGGCACGTGAGTTCACCTCGGTTGAGTTGACGCGGTATTTCCTTGATCGTCTGGAGCGTCTCGGCCCGAAACTCAACGCCGTTGTGACGGTGACTCGTGAACGAGCACTCGCCGAGGCTCAGCAAGCGGACACCGAACTCTGCTCTGGCCGTTATCGAGGTCCGCTGCACGGCATTCCGTACGGCGCGAAGAACCTGCTCGCGACGAAGGGTATTCCGACAACCTGGGGAGCGGCTCCGTTCAAAGAGCAAATGTTTGACGCAGACGCGGCCGTCATCACGAAACTTTGCGAGGCCGGAGCAGTGCTGGCCGCGAAGTTGGCGATGGTCGAGATCGCCGGCGGATTGGGCTATCGGCAAGCCAACGCGACGTTCACCGGGCCGGGGCTGAACCCGTGGAATCTCAAGCGTTGGGCCGGCGGTTCGTCGAGCGGTTCCGGTGCTGCGGTCGCGGCCGGGCTTGTCCCGTTTTCCATCGGCACCGAAACGTGGGGGTCAATCATGACTCCCGCCGGCAATTGCGGAGTCACCGGACTGCGTCCGACATACGACCTCATCAGTCGTAAAGGTGCGATGGCTTTGACTTGGACGATGGACAAGCTCGGCCCGCTGGCACGGACGGCTCAGGATTGCGGATTGATTCTCAATGCTGTTCAAGAATCGTCGGCGCAATCGCACTCCGCGTCGCCGGCTCAGTGTCCGTTTCGCATTGGAGTGCTCAGCGATGCCGTTACGAAAGTGCAGCCGGAAGTCAAAGCAAACTTCGAGGCGTCGCTGAAAGTGCTCGAACGCTTCGCGACGCTCAGCGAGTGCAAACTGCCGGACTTGCCGTATGGTTCGGTCAATTCGCTGATCATCTCGTGCGAGATGGCTGCCACTTTTGAAGACCTCGCGAAGAACGGCAAAGTTTGGGAGATGACCGCTGACGAAGATCGTTGGGGGCTGTACTCGGCACTGACGATCCCGGCCAAGGACTACATCAATGCGCAGCGCATTCGGGCGATCATGCAGCGCGAAGTGGACACCGCGCTGACTCCATTTGATGCGGTCGTCAGCCCGACGTTGCCGAGCGTCGCGTACCCGATCGATCGTCCCTGGGACGAGTACCGCAAGGGCCTCTCCGGTTCACAAATCGGCGGAGCCGGCAATGCCGTCGGCATCCCCGCCCTCTCAATCCCCAACGGCTTCGGGGAAGAGGGCCTGCCCACGGGTCTGCAACTCGTCGGCCGAGCATTCTCCGAAGGCCGCCTGCTCGCGATTGCGCAGTCGTACCAGCAGCAAACCGATTGGCATTGCCGACATCCCGCGATGTAGCTCGTACCGGCTGGACGATTGCGCCGCATGACGTAGGCTTCTCCGAGAGTCTGAAGCCCGGCGTTTCCAAAATCCGGGTTTCTTCAGACATGTTCGATGCGGAAAGGTGCGCGATGGGTCTCGTCAAAATGCTGCTCTGGGGTGACGACGAAGCGGAACAAGTGCTTGAGAGCACATCGCCTAATGAGGACGACGCGAGCTGGGACCAGGATGACCACGACACCGTCGAATTGGCCGTCGTGGACTCCGCCACTTCGCTCCCGATTTCGGGAACTTACGACCCCGAACAATCCATCCGCCTCACGCAAGAACGCGAAGCCGCCGAGGTTCGCGAGCGAGATGCCCTGGCCGCTCGTGTCGGCAGTCTGTCTCTGGCGCTCGAATCGTTGCTGCGGATGTTGAAGGACAAAGGAGTGATCACGGATCTCGACCTGCGTCGGATGGAGCAGCAAGTCGATCTCGAAGACGGCCAAGCTGATGGCGAGTTCCATCCCGGCCTGTCCCCCGTCCCCAGCCACTGCCCGAAGTGTGAAGCCCGCATTCCCTCCGGCAAACGCCTCTGCCAACTCTGCGGCCACCGCTTCCCGGCCGAGTGATCGGCGACGTAGGGTGGGACCAGCGCAGCGCCGGCCCACCATTTCCGAAACAGTTTGGTGGGCCGGCGCTGCGCTGGTTCCACCCACCCCTTTCAAGGTCTTTGATAATTGCTACAACCATTTCGATGACAGGGATTTGTCACGAACCGGGAGGGCACAGGGATGTTGCCGAGTGGCGTCTTGGACAAGTTCATTGAGCGGTGTCCGGCGGCGGTGATGGTGCGGGGGA
>CAMDPK010000020.1 GCA_945904015.1 Candidatus Kuenenia stuttgartensis
GCGTGACCGATCAGATGTCGACGCGGCGACTGCGGATCGTCAAGTACCGCGGCACCAGCCATGAAACGAATGAGTACCCGTTCCTGATCGACGAGGACGGCATCAGCGTGTTGCCCATCACGTCTCTGGGCTTGCAGCACACGGCGAGCGCCGAGCGGATTTCAAGTGGCATCCCTCGGCTGGATGCGATGCTCGGCGGCGAGGGTTATTACCGGAGCAGCACGGTCCTCATGTCCGGTACGGCGGGGAGCGGCAAGAGCAGCATCGCCGCCCACTTCGCGGCCGCCGCCTGTGCGCGCGGGGAGCGTTGCTTGTACTTCGCGTTCGAGGAATCGCCGGGCCAAATTCTGCGCAATATGCGTTCCATCGGCATCGACCTGGAGCCGTGGGTGAAGAAAGGCTTGCTGCACTTCCACGCCAGCCGCGCCGCGATTCATGGCCTGGAAATGCACTTGGCGACCATTCACAAGTTGGTCCGCGAATTCAAGCCGCGCGTGGTGGTCATGGACCCCGTCGGGAGCCTGACATCGGTGGGCACGCGACAGGACTCCAACGTGATGCTGACCCGGCTGATCGACTTCCTCAAGATGCAGGGAATCACGGCGCTGCTCACCAGCCTGACGAGTGGGGAGGAGGCCCTGGAGGGGACCAACGTGGATGTTTCCACGCTCGTGGATACCTGGCTGTTGCTGCGCGATCTGGAACTGGACGGCGAGCGAAATCGGGTGATGTACGTCCTCAAGTCGCGCGGCATGGCTCACTCCAATCAACTCCGCGAGTTCCTGCTGACCAACCAGGGAGTGGAATTGCAAAACGTGTATCTCGGCGCGGAAGGCGTGCTCACCGGCTCGGCTCGGCAAACGCGCGAAGCCGCGGAAAAAGCCGGCAGCCTGCTCCGACACCAGGAGGCCGAAGCCAAGCAGCGCGAGCGAGTCCTGAAGCGCGAGGCCCAGGAGGCCCGGATCGTCGTCTTGCAGAAGGAGTTCGAGGCGGAAGAAGAAGTGGCGAAACGGGACATCGAACAGGAACGGTCTCGCGAGGAAACCAACCGGCAGGATCGGGATCGCATGGGGATCAGCCGCAAAGGGGACAAAGTGTCGAAAGATGCTGAGCCGTCCGCTCGTTCCCACGAGACACCACGGAGCCGCAAATGAACACATCGACCATGCCCCCGAATCTTGTGAACCACGATCGTGAGGAAGTGGGGGATCGTACGGACTCACAACCGCTTTCTGACGGTCGCGGCTCGAACCCCGACAGCAACACAGAGACCGAAACGTGGGAACTGCGGCTGTACATCGCCGGACAGACGCCGAGGTCCATCGCCGCCTTCGCCAATCTCACGAGGCTGTGCGAGGAACATCTGCCAGGTCGGTATCAGATCGAAGTGATCGACCTCATGGAGAACCCGCAACTGGCGGCGGGTGACCAGATCGTGGCGATCCCCACGCTGATACGGAGGCTGCCGGAGCCGTTGCGCAGGATCGTCGGCGACCTGTCGAATACCGAGCGCACTCTGGTCGGGTTGCAGTTGCGCCCCGCCCAGTCGGAGAGTCGGAGAGTCTAGGAAGAATAGAGGGCAGTCCAAATGAAGAGCAACGACTCCAACACAACCGAGGCGTTTGAAATGATGCTTACCAAATCTCCCGCCGAGGAGCATTACGTCTTGCGTCTCTACGTCACCGGCATGACGCCGCGCAGCACGGAGGCATTTGCCACCATCAAGGCCATCTGCGACGAGCGACTGCAAGGCCGCTACGAGTTGGAAGTCATCGACATTTACCAGCACCCGCAACTGGCGATCGACGAGCAGATCATCGCCGTGCCCACGCTGGTCAAGAAGCTGCCCGCACCTCTCCGCCGTTTGGTCGGCGACCTCTCCAACGAGGATCGAGTGCTGTTGGGCTTGGATCTGCGACGTAAACCCTAACGCGGCGAAGCCGCAACTCAGTGCAAAGTGAGGAGTGCAGAGTGCAAAGTGCAAAATCGCGACGACCGCTGGTGAGTTTGTTCGGCATTTTTCACTTTGCACTCTGCACTCGTCACTTTGCACTCTCAATCAGCCGGCAAAGACTCCACGCACCAAAACAACGTTTTCATCGCTAGCGAGATAAAACAAGGACGTTGCATGACAAACACAAATCAGCAAACAGAAATCGCCGAGCTGAGACTGCGACTCGAAGAGGCTGAGGAGACAATCCGGGCCATTCGCAGCGGTGCTGTCGATGCGTTTGTGGTTGAGGTGCCGGACGGAGCACGGGTCTACACACTCGAGACCGCCGACCGTCCCTACAGACTGCTGGTCGAAGAGATGCAGCAGGGCGCTCTCACGCTCAGCGACGACGGCACCATCGCTTATTGCAACCGCCGCTTTGCCGACTTGGTGGGCCGACCACTGGAACGACTGTTGGGCGTCGCCTTCCGCGCCTTCATCCCACTCGATGCGCGAACGGATTACGAAAGCTTGCTGCAACAAGGCCGCGCCGGACTCAGCCACGGTGAGAGTCATGTGCAGAATGCCGATGGTACGCTGGTTCCGGTGTTTCTCACCCTCAACGCCCTTCCGCCGGACAGCGGAGCAGCGGTCGGACTCCTCGTCACGGACCTCACGGCGCAACGTCACCATGAAAAACTGAACGCCCTCTTAGAGGCACTCAAAGAGTCCGATCTCCGCAAGAACGAGTTCCTGGCGATGCTCAGTCATGAGCTGCGCAGCCCCCTCGCTCCCATCACCAACGCTTTGCAATTGCTGGGTCTCGAACAGGCGAACGAGAACCCGACCCAGCAGCAAGCTCGCGGCATCATTGAACGTCAAATGGGACAACTCCAGCATCTCATTGATGTCCTGCTGGAAGTCTCCCGCATCACCACCGGCCGAGTTCAGCTCCACCGAGAACGGCTCGTCGTGAGCGACATCGTCCTCGGTGCGGTGGAGACCGTTCGCCCGTTGATCGAGGAACTCCGGCATGAACTCACGGTGTCACTGCCGCCGGAACCGATCTGGCTGTACGCCGACGCCGCGCGGCTGGAACAAGTGCTGGTGAACCTGCTCACCAACGCCGCCAAGTACACGGACGATGGCGGCCGAATCTGGCTGACCGTTGAACGGGCGAACGGAAAGGCGAGCGGGGGACGTCAGTCCCCCGAGGAAATCGGAGAGCACGCGCCCACCGGAAAACTCGGGGGGTTGACACCACCCGCTCGCCTTGAGGAAGTCATCATCCGCGTGCGCGATACCGGCGTCGGCATCTCCTCGGCACTCCTGCCGCACATCTTCGATCTGTTCACACAAGCGGAACGATCCTTGGACCGCTCACAAGGCGGGCTCGGCATCGGACTGGCCTTAGTGCAACGGCTCACGGAACTGCACGGAGGAACTGTCGAAGCTCATAGTGCGTATGGAGAAGGCAGCCAGTTCATCGTGCGTTTGCCGATAGAGAGTGATGAGGCGCGAGTGAGCGGCATCCGCCGCGGCGGACTAGCCGCCGGTTCTTCGCCGGTGACATCGACTCCACCACACTCTACGGCACCGGTGGCTAGCGCCATTCCGCTCAAAACACCGCTGGCTAGCGCCACTCCGCTCCGAGTTCTGGTCGTGGATGACAACGTGGATACGGCTGAGACACTGGGGATGCTGTTGTGCGCGACAGGACATGATGTGCGGACGGCTCACGACGGCCTGGCCGCACTGGAAGCGGCCCTCGACTACCTGCCGAGCGTGGCGGTATTGGACATCGGCTTGCCGGGCTTGAACGGCTACGAGGTCGCGAAACGGATTCGGCAAGATCCCGTTCTCAAGCACATCGTGCTGATCGCCTTGACCGGTTATGGCCAGGAGTTGGACCACGAGACTTCCTTGCAAGCGGGATTCGATCACCACTTGGTCAAGCCCGCTCGTTTCGCACAGTTGCAGCAAATCCTGGCGACCGTCTCGGTGAGCGGGAGGGCGCTAGCCACCGGTGCCATGACATCGAAGCAAACGCAAAAACCGGCGGCTAGCGCCGTGCCGCTCATGAGACCGACGACCTTGGAGGTTGTCCCATGAAGACGAAGTCTGTTCCTGACGGTATCAGCCGGAACGCGCTAGCGTCCGGTTCTCGGTTGAGTAGCACGTCCGAACCGGGGGCTAGCGCCCTGCGGCTGATTGAGTTGGCAGGAAGATTTGCCACTCCCCAGACCTTGGAGGTTTTACCATGAAACAGAAGAAGAAGTCTGTTCCATCGAAAGTGCAGGTCGAATCGCCGGTGCCAACAGACGATGCCGTGGGTGCGCGTGACGAGCGAAGTGCTGTGGTGTCGTTCCCGATTGTTGGTGTCGGTGCTTCGGCCGGCGGGTTGGAGGCGTTTACGCAGTTGCTCAAGGCTCTGCCGTTGGATACCGGCATGGGGTTCGTGCTGGTGCAGCATCTCGATCCAGAGCACGAAAGCGCGCTGACGCAAATTCTTTCGCGAGTCACTTCGCTGCCGGTGTGTGATGTCACGAACAACCAGCCGGTGCAGCCCAACCACGTCTACATCATTCCGCCCGACACGAACCTGAGCATCGTCGAAGGCGTGTTGCAGCTTCAGCGCCGGCCGAAGACGCGCACGCCGCATCGGCCCATTGATGCCTTTTTTGAGTCGCTGGCGCTGGACCATCGCGAGCGAGCCATCGGCGTGGTGCTGTCGGGCACGGCCAGCGATGGCACGCTCGGATTGGAAGCGATCAAGGCCGAGGGAGGGATCACCTTCGCGCAGGATGATTCGGCCAAATACGACTCGATGCCGCGCAGCGCCGTGGCGGCCGGATGCGTGGACCTCGTGCTGTCGCCGACCAACATTGCCAAGGAACTCGCGCGGATTGCGAAGCATCCGTATGTCGCCGGGCAACCGCTCGCGCTTTCGATTCGCGCGGCCGACGATCATGCGGACGCAACCGAGCTTGAAGACATTGACTCGCCGTTGCCTGCCAGCCAGCAGAGGGCCGAGCCCAAAGGCGGGAATGGCGCGGACGACGGATACATCAAAACTTTGTCGCTGCTCCGCAATCATTCCGGTGTGGATTTCTCGCTCTACAAATCCAGCACCATCCAGCGGCGAGTTACTCGGCGGATGGTGATCAATCAGCAGAACACGTTGGAGGACTACGCCAAGTTTCTGAAAGGCAACGCCAAGGAACTCGATGCGCTTTGCACCGACGTGCTCATCAGCGTGACGAGTTTCTTCCGCAACCCGGAAGCATTCGAGGCTCTCCAGCGCGACGTTCTGCCGCAACTCCTGCAACAGCCGGGCGACGATCCCATCCGCGTCTGGGTGCCCGGTTGCTCGACCGGGCAAGAGGCATATTCCATCGCCATCGCGTTCATGGAGTCGGCGGAGAAGTCGCCGCGCGGACGCAACCTGCAAGTCTTCGCCACCGACCTCAACGAAAAGGTGTTGGATAAGGCTCGATTCGGGCTGTACCCCAAGAGCCTCTCGGACGACATCAGCCCCGAACGTCTGCGCCGGTTCTTTGTCGAGGAACAGGGAGGCTACCGCGTCAACAAGTCGCTGCGTGAGATGGTCATCTTCGCGCGGCAAAATCTTTTCGTCGATCCGCCCTTCTCGCGGATGGACTTCATCAGTTGCCGCAACCTGCTGATCTACCTCGGACCGAGCCTGCAAAAGAAGGCGATCCCCACGTTTCATTACGCGCTCAAGCCCGGCGGGTTCCTGCTGCTGGGCGCGTCGGAATCGGTCGGCGGCTTCACCGAACTGTTTGAGCCGGTGGACCGAAAATACAAAATCTATTCCAAGAAGGGGGCACCGACCCCGGCGTTTCATATCCCGGCCAGCCGCGAGCGCGGGGAACGAGTTGCCATCGGTCGGCGGGCCTCCGCTCTTCCGATCGGGCAATCGCCGCCGCCGGACGGCTCTGGTGGCGAACTGAGCGCTCAACGCGAGGCCGACCGTATCACCGTCAACCAGTTCGCGCCGCCGGGAGTGCTCATCGACGCCGACATGCAGGTGCTGCAATTCCGCGGCTCAACCGGCGCGTTCCTCGAACCGCCGATGGGCAAGGCGAGCTTCAACGTGCTGAAGATGGCGCGCGAGGGGCTGATGCTGCCGCTCCGCGCCGCGATCGAAGAAGCGAAAAAGGAAACCAAGACCACACGCCGGGACAACGTCCGCGTGAAGCACAACGGCGAGGACCGCGCGGTCAACCTGGAAGTCATCCCGCTCAAGAACCTGCCCGACCCCTGCTTCTTGATTTTGTTTGAAGACGTCGACCAACGAGCCGCGACCGTCAGGGAGCGTTCAAAAACAAATCGGCCAATCAGCCGGAACGCGCTAGCGTCCGGTTCGAATGTCCTTGGCCCTTCCGAACCGGACGCTAGCGCGTTCCGGCTGATTGAGGAAACACCGCTTCCTGACGGGCGCGGCTCGGAAGAATTGGCGCACCGCATCGTCGAGCTGGAAACCGATCTCTCCGAAACGCGCGAGTACCTCCAAGTCATTCAGGAACAGCACGAGGCGACCAACGAGGAACTCCAGGCCGCCAGCGAGGAAGTCCAGTCCGCCAACGAAGAATTGCAGAGCATCAACGAGGAACTGGAGACCTCCAAGGAAGAGCTCGAATCATCCAACGAAGAGCTGACCACGCTCAACGAGGAGATGACCCATCGGAACTCCGAACTCAACATTCTCAACAATGACCTGGTCAATTTCCAGAACTCGACGAGGCTGGTCGTCCTGCTGCTGGGGCGCGACTTGACCATTCGGCGGATCAGCCCGCAAGCGGAGAAGCAGTTCGAGTTGGTCGCCACCGACGTGGGGCGGCCGATCAGCCACATCCGGCACAACCTCAGTCACGCGGACGACACAAAGACTCCGCTCGACCTGGAAGCGCTGTGTGTCGAAGTCATGACCTCCGTGCGCGAGCAGGAGCACGAGGTGCGGGACAAAGCCGGGCTGTGGCACTCGCTCCGTTTGCGTCCCTACACGACGCTCGATGACAAGGTGGACGGCGCGGTGCTGTTGCTGTTGGAAATCGACGATCTCAAGCAAAGCCAGCAAGCCGTCGCCGTCGCTCGCGATTACGCCGAGAACATGGTCGAGACCCTGCGCGAGCCGCTGCTCGTACTCGACAGCGACCTGCGGATTGAAAGCGCCAATCGCGCCTTCTACCGCGCATTCCGCGTCGAGCCGGCCGAGACCGTCGGCACGTTCATCTACAACTTGGGCAACCACCAGTGGGACATCCCGCGCCTGCGCGAACTGCTGGAAGAAGTCCTGATGCAGAGCACCAGCATCGAAGAGTTCCAAGTCGAGCACGACTTCGAGCAACTGGGGCACCGCATCATGTTGCTCAACGCCCGGCGCATCCTCGACCCGCAACGCAAGACCGAACGAATCCTGCTGGCCATCGAAGACATCACCCCACGCAAGCAGGCGGAAGCCGCGCTGCTCGAAGCCGGCGCGTTGCAACGCGCGATCTTCAACAGCCCCAACTTCTCCAGCATCGCCACCGACGAGAAGGGGGTCATTCAAATCTTCAACGTCGGTGCCGAGCGGCTGCTGGGATACACGACCGCCGAGGTGATCAACAAGCTCACGCCGGCCGACCTTCACGATCCGGAAGAAGTGATCGAGCGCGCCAAAATGTTGAGCCTCGAATTCGGCACCCCGATTGCGCCGGGCTTCGACGCGCTGGTCTTCAAGGCCGCACGCAGGATCGAGGACGTCTACGAACTCACCAAAGTCCGCAAGGATGGCACCCGCTTTCCGGCCATCGTGTCGGTCACGGCGCTGCGCGACCCACAGGACGCCATCATCGGCTATCTGTTGATCGGCACCGATAATACCGTGCGCAAGAAGTTGGAAATCGAACGCAACCGCATCGAAAAACAGATGCAGGATCAGGCGGCCGTTCTCTCGGACCTGCACCGCCGCAAGGACGAGTTCCTGGCGATGCTCAGTCACGAACTGCGCAGCCCGCTCGCCCCTATCGCCAACGCCGTGGAACTGCTCGGCCTCCAGCGAGGCAGCGAGACCCTGATCCAGCAACAAGCCCGCGGCATCATTCAACGCCAAATGGGACACCTGCAACATCTCGTCGATGACCTGCTCGAAGTCTCCCGCATCACCACCGGCCGAGTTCAACTTCGCCGAGTCCCCGTCACCGTGAACGACATCGTGGAAGGCGCGGTCGAGACCGTCCGCCCACTGATCGAGCAACGCCGGCACGAGCTCACCGTCTCGCTGCCCCCAGAACCAATCTGGCTGCAAGCCGACACCGCACGCCTGGAACAAGTGCTGGTCAACCTGCTCACCAACGCCGCCAAATACACCGAAGAAGGAGGGCACGTCTGGCTGACGGTGAGCGTTGAAGGACAAGGGGCGAAGGGCGAAGAAGAAGAGTCCAACGAAAAAGTGGCGACTGCTGAGGGGCAAGTGATGAGTGATGAGTCGGACAAGACTGGCCACATCGCTGCATTACACACCATTCACTGCTTAACGCCACCGCTCGCCACACCCCAGGTCATCATCCGAGTGCGAGACACCGGCGTCGGCATCTCCCCGGAACTCCTCCCGCACGTCTTCGACCTGTTCACTCAAGCCGAACGATCCTTGGACCGCTCACAAGGCGGCCTGGGCATCGGACTGGCTTTGGTGCATCGTCTCACGGAACTGCACGGAGGCACGGTCGAAGCTCACAGCACTCTGGGCCAAGGCAGCGAGTTCATCATTCGTCTGCCCGTACTGAGTGATGAGGAGCAATTGAGCGGCAAGGCGCTAGCCGCCGGTTCATCCCTCACCCCTCACCCCTCACCCCTCGCCCCTCTCTTAAAAGTGCTGGTCGTCGATGACAACGTCGACACGGTGCTGAGCTTCTCGATGCTGCTGAAGGCATCAGGCCACGATGTGCGAACCGCTCACGACGGCCCGACCGCCGTGCAAGTGGCCCTCGATTACCAACCCGACGTCGTGTTATTGGACATCGGCCTGCCGGGCCTCAACGGCTATCAAGTCGCGAAACGAATCCGGCAAGAACCCAATCTCAAAAACATCGTGCTCGTCGCCTTAACCGGCTACGGCCAAGAAGCCGACCGCCAGACCGCCCTGGAAGCCGGCTTCAATCACCACTTAGTCAAGCCCGCCCGTTTGGAACAACTACAAAAAATCCTGGCGACCGTCTCAGAGAAAGTGACTTGATACTCACGAAGCAAAGAAGACGTGGGAGATTGCGGTTTATCCCGGAGGGATCGCAGCCATTAGCCGGGGGTTGAGCGCAGCGATACCCCCGGTTGAGAGATTCAGTTGTTTCGCATCCCGGAGGGATGCCAGCAACGTCATGTTTTTAGGGGGGATTCAAATGCTGGCATCCCTCCGGGATGCAACTCTGATTGTTCTCCAAACCGGGGGTATCGTCCGCTGGGGCGGACTCAACCCCCGGCTAATTGCTGAAAACCCTCCGGGTTGAAGACAGCCGAAATCCTGCTGAGTCTTTCACTCACTCTTTCAATGCTTGCGAAAGGAAACAACCCATGCCAACCACCACCACTCCTCTCCGAGTTCTCATCGTCGACGACAACCGCGACGGCGCAGACGCTTTGGGATTGCTCGTCGAAGCACTCGGCAACCAAGTCCATGTGACCTACGGCGGAGTGCAGGCCCTCGGCGTGGCAACCGCATTTCGCCCCGACTTGATGTTCGTCGATCTGGTCATGCCCGGCATGGATGGCTGCGATCTCGTGAAGCGCTTCCGCCAGATGCCCGGCTTCGCAAAGACGACCGTCGTGGCCATCACCGGCCTGAAAGATGACGAATACAAAGACTTGGCCAAGCAGGCCGGGTGCAACGCCGTCCTCGTCAAACCCGCGGCACTGGCGGACATCAAAACAATTCTAGGCAGTGTCGTGGTCTCCCCCGCGGACCATCCACCCAAACGGACGAAAGAGCGTGCTAGTCACGGAACCGAACAACGCTTGCCGATGGTCGAAGCACGCCGCATCCGAAGCGAACGCAAATCCAAAAACCTGACTCAAGCCGAAAGCGAAGCCGCCATCTGTGATGGCATCATCCGCTTTCAAGAGGAGTACCAAGGCTGGCGTTCGGAGCGGATTCACGTCCACTTCATCAACGACCTGTTGGTGGTCCGCATTCTCGGCGTCTTGACTCTCGCCGAACGACAACTCGCCCAATCCTCGTCGGCGGAATCCGGCCGAGACCTCATCAAGCAAGTCCGCAAGCGACTGCTGGAGCTGGCACGCCCGATGTTGGAATCGCTGGTCCACGAAGCCGCCGGCGTAAAGGTCTCCAGCATGCACCACGACATCAGCACCGTCACCGGCGAAGAAATGGTGGTCTTCTCCCTGGCCGCAGCGCCGCGCTTTGAGTGATCGCATTCCAATGTGGCACGACGCTCCGCGTCGTGAATCGCGACGCGGAGCGTCGCGCCACCAACCAGAAATTCAATCCCTTGAAATTAAGCAGCAACAAAATCCGCCAGGGCCTGGAGCGACTCAAGGCGCGCATCGGCGTCGATGGCCTGTTCCGCGAATTCGGAGACGACCTGCCGTTGCGCTCCGAGATGTTCAGCGTCTCGCAATTGGAGCAGCACGCCGAGGCGCTCGCGGAATGGCATCAGGTTGATCCGAAGCGCGGCCCAGATCGGTTGCTGACTCGCTTAGCGGCCAACGAAAAGATTCTGTTGGAGGCGTACAAGCTGGTCACAGAAGCGGACGAACTCCATCGCCGTCTTTCGCCCGCCAGCGAATGGCTGCTCGACAATTTCTACCTGATCGAAGAACAGATCCGCACGGCGCGCCGGCACTTGCCAAAGCAATACAGCCGGGGCCTGCCACGCTTGTTGAACGGGCCGTCGGCCGGCTACCCGTGTGTTTACGATCTCGCGCTGGAACTGATCTCGCACGTCGATGGCCGCATCGACGCCGACAGCCTGCGGAGCTTCGTCGCCGCCTACCAAAAGCGGAGACATCTGAAACTGGGTGAGCTGTGGGCCATTCCGATCATGATGCGGCAAGCGTTGATCGAGAACCTGCGGCGCGTGGCGGCACGCATCGCCACGGGAACGCTCGATCGAAACACGGCCAGCCAGTGGGCCGACCTCTTCATCGAATGTGCCGAGAAGACTCCCAACAATCTGATCCTCGTCGTGGCCGATATGGCGCGGCCGAACCCGATGCTCAGCACGTCGTTCGTCGCCGAGATGGCTCGTCGTCTGCAAGGACAAAGCCAAGCGTTGGCCTTTCCGCTCACCTGGATGGAACAACGACTCTCGGAACACGGCCAGACCATCGAGCAGATGGTCCAGTCCGCCGGTCAACAGCAGGCGGTCAATCAAGTCTCGATCGGCAACAGCATCAACAGCCTGCGAGAGCTGGACGCGATTGACTGGCAGAAGTTCGTCGAGGAATTGAGCATCGTCGAACAGACGCTGCTCGGCGATCCGGCTGGCGTCTACGGCGGCATGGACTTCAACACCCGCGACCAATACCGACACGTCATCGAAGCCATCGCGAAACGGAGTCTTCTCACCGAGCAAGAAGTCGCCACCCAAGCCGTGCAACTCGCACAACGCAACGCCGCGCTGAATGGGATCGAACATCGAACCGCGCACGTCGGCTACTTCCTGATCGACAAGGGATTGCCGGAGCTGGAGCGCGCGACACGGATGCGACGCCGCCTGGCATCGAAAGTCCGGCGGATCGTGCGGAAAGCGCCGCTTGCTGTGTACGTCGGCGCGATCTTCCTGATCGCCACCGCAGTCACTGCCAGCATCGTAGCCACGCTCGCCAAGAGCGTGGGAAACGATGATCAAGCCATACTTCCCACGCTCTTGGCGAGCGTGGCTACAACATGGACAGCGGCCCTGTTGCTGTTCGTCGGCGCAACTCATCTCGGCGTGGGCTTAGTCAATTGGCTGGCGACGTTGTTGGTCAGGCCGCACCGGCTTCCGCGCATGGATTTCTCCGAAGGTATCCCGCCTGAGTTCAGCACGTTGGTCGTCGTTCCGACCATGCTCATCAGCCCGCGCAACGTCGGTCGACTCATGGAAGCGCTGGAGGTGCGCTATCTCGCCAACAAGGGTGAAAACTTGCGGTTCTGCCTGCTGACCGACTTTCGTGATGCGCCGCAGCAGGCAATGCCGGAAGACGAGCCGCTGCTGCAACTGGCTCAAGCGGGCATCGAAGCACTCAACGACAAGTATCGAGACGACGCCAATGTAACCCGAAGCGTCAGCGAGGGAGCCGAGGCTACCGACAACTTCTTTCTGCTGCACCGCCCGCGCCGCTGGAATCCGCAAGAGCAAGCTTGGATGGGGCACGAGCGCAAACGCGGAAAGCTCGGCGACCTCAACGCCCTGTTACGCGGCGGCACGACTGAAGCGTTCTCCTTGATCGTCGGCGACACGTCGCTGCTGATCGGCACGAAGTACGTCATCACGCTCGACACCGACACGCTGCTCCCGCGCGATGCCGCCTGGCAGCTTGTGGGAACGCTCGCGCACGTTCTCAATCGTGCGCAAGTTGATGAACAGCGAAAAGTCGTCACCGAGGGCTATGGCATTCTGCAACCAGGCGTCGCGATCAGCTTGGAGAAGGAGAGTCCGTCGTTGTTCGTGCAGCTTTGCGCCGGCGAGCCGGGCGTTGACCCGTACACGCGCGCGATCTCCGACGTCTATCAAGACGTGTTCCACGAAGGCTCCTTCATCGGCAAAGGGATCTACGACGTCGATGCCTTCTCCGCCACGATGGAGCGGCGCTTCCCTGAAAACCAAATCCTCAGCCACGATCTCATCGAAGGCTGCTACGCGCGGTCCGGCTTGGTCAGCGACGTCCATGTCTACGAGAGTTACCCGTCGCGCTACAACACAGACGTCAGTCGGCGACATCGCTGGATTCGAGGCGACTGGCAGATTGCCGGCTGGCTGCTGCCGTTCGTCTCCGGGCCGGATCGCAGCGACGTGGGGCACGATTCCATCGTGCCTGGCAGGTTGAAAACCTGCCCCACGGAAGGCTTGATCCGAACACGCAATCCCATCAGCCTGCTCGGTCGCTGGAAGATTTTCGACAACCTGCGGCGCAGCATCGTCCCATTTGCACTGACCATGTTGCTGCTATTGGGTTGGCTGGCTCTACCACCCGCCTGGATCTGGACGGCAGCCGTCGTGGGAATCGTGTTGATCCCGTCCGTGTGCATGTCGCTCGTCGCGTTATTCCGCAAGACAGTCGAATTGCCGCTCGTCCCGCATCTGCGGCACATCGCCAGGTCCGTTTGTGTGAGCGTGACACAAGCGACGTTGACGATCGTCTTTCTTCCGTATGAAGCCTGCTTCAGCCTGGATGCCATCGTGCGCACCGGCGTGCGGATGCTCTTCACCCACAAGCGAATGCTGGAATGGAAGACCGCTAGCGACGCCGAGCGCGAAGGAAGCGGCGACCTCCTCGGCTGCTACCGCACGATGTGGATCGCGCCGGCCTTGGCCACGCTCACTGCCGTGACGCTGACGATGTGGCGGCCGGATGCGTTGTGGGCGGCTGCTCCGCTGCTGGGGCTGTGGCTGTTGTCGCCGTTGATCGCGTGGAAGATCAGTCAGACCGTCTTACGGACAGAATCGAAGCTGACGCCGCAGCAAACGCTGTTTCTACATCACGTCGCCCGCCAGACGTGGCGCTTCTTCGAGAAGTTCGTCGGCCCCGAAGACCATTGGCTGCCGCCGGACAACTTTCAGGAATACCCCGCGACCGCGATCGCTCATCGCACTTCGCCGACGAACATGGGCGTGTCGCTGTTGTCCAATCTCGCCGCCTATGACTTCGGCTACATCGCAGCAGGCCAGTTGATTGAGCGGACGACAAACACGTTGCGAACGATGGACCAGCTCGAACGGTTTCATGGCCATTTTCTGAATTGGTACGACACACAAACTCTGCAACCACTCTTCCCCAAGTATGTCTCGTCGGTCGATAGCGGAAACCTCGCCGGCCATCTGCTGACGTTGCGCCGTGGCCTGCTGGAACTGAGCGACCATTCGCTTGTTTCTTCGCGCCTGTGGAACTCGTTGGCAATCACGCGCGAAGCCTTGGAGATTCAATCACAGGTGAACCGGGCGGCGTCAGCCCCCGGACTCGTTCGAGACAACGTGCAGGTCCGGGGGCTAACGCCCGCCGGCTCGCCGAGTGATACAGACAAAGTCCTGGAACTGTTGCGTCGCCCCATGCCGACCACGCTCTCGACGGCACAAGTCGTGTTGCAGGAACTACTGACGGCGGCGGCCGACGCGGCTCAAGGCTTACCGACCACTGGCTCGCAAGACCTGATCGGATTGCTACGCGATCTCGAACACCAATGCCACGACCACTTGGCCGAGTTGCTGTTCGTCGCCCCGTGGCTCGCGCATCCAGCAGCCCCACAAGAACTGTGGCAGCGCGGGTCGCCGGAGCAGTTCGCGCGGCTGAGCACGCTCCAAGAAATGTTGAGCCGACTGAACGAGATTCCCACATTGCGTGAAGTTGCCGGCATCGAGACCGAATTGCTGCCGGTCCTCGACGCAGTCCTCGAGGGCTTGGCCGGAGTTTCCGAGGAAATCAGCCGGAACGCGCTAGCGTCCGGTTCTGGATCGGGTGACACGTCCAAACCGGGGGCTAGCGCCCTCCGGCTGATTGAGTTGTCCGAACGACCGGACGACCGAGCATGGCTGCTGCAACTGCGAGCGCTGCTCCAAGAAGCCAGCCAGAGAGCGAACGAACGGTTGCTCGCCATTGAACAACGTGCGTTGCATTGCAGCGAACTGGCCAACATCGAATACGACTTTCTGTATGACAAGGCGCGGCGTCTGCTGGCCATTGGCTACAACGTCAGCGAGCACCGCCGCGACGCGAGTTTCTATGATCTACTGGCGTCCGAAGCGCGGCTCGCCAGTTTCGTAGCCATCGCGCAGGGGCAATTGGGACAAGAGCATTGGTTCGCGTTGGGCCGGTTGCTGACGACCTCGAACGGGCAACAATCGCTGCTCTCTTGGAGCGGTTCGATGTTCGAGTACCTAATGCCGCTCCTCGTCATGCCGACCTACGAGAACACGCTGCTCGATCAGACCTACAAGGCGGTTATCGACCGGCAGATCGAATACGGCCGGCAACGAGGTATCCCTTGGGGTGTTTCGGAATCGGGCTACAACACGACCGACGCGCATTTGAATTATCAGTATCGAGCGTTCGGCGTTCCCGGCCTGGGTTTCAAGCGCGGGCTGGCAGATGACCTCGTGATTGCTCCGTATGCCACGGCGATGGCGTTGATGGTCGCTCCGGAAAAGGCGTGCGCGAACTTGCAGCTCATGGCGACCAAAGGCTTCGAGGGGCAGTACGGCTTTTACGAAGCGGTCGATTACACCCACTCCCGTTTAGCGCGCGGTCAGACGAGTGCCGTCGTCCGTTCTTACATGGCGCATCATCAGGGGATGAGCTTTCTTTCGCTGGCTTACCTGCTGCTGAATCGTCCGATGCAAAAGCGGTTCGAATCCGACCCGCAGTTCCAGGCCACCGAGCTGCTGCTGCAAGAACGGATTCCCAAAGTCGCGCCGTTCTATCCGCACGCGACCGAAGTCTCCGGCGTTCACAAGACCAATGGCGAAGCAGAGGCGCTCCTCCGCGTCTTCACGACACCGCACACGCCGATGCCCGAAGTGCATCTCCTCTCCAACGGCCGCTACCACGTCATGGTGACGAACGCGGGAAGCGGATACAGCCTGTGGAAAGACATCGCCGTGACTCGATGGCGTGAAGACACCACGCGCGACAATGCGGGAATGTTCTGTTACCTCCGGGACGTGACGAGCGGCGAAGTCTGGTCCACCGCACATCAGCCGACTCTCAAGCCGACGAAGAAGTACGAGGCGATCTTCTCGCAGGCACGCGCCGAATTTAAGCGGCGAGACAACGACATCAAACTTCACACCGAGATCGCCGTCTCGCCGGAAGACGACATCGAGATCCGCCGCAGCACCATCACCAATCGCTCGAAGGTGTCACGCACGATCGAGATCACCAGCTACGCGGAAGTGGTCCTCGCGGCACCGGCCGCCGATGCCACGCACCCGGCGTTCTCCAACTTGTTCGTGCAGACGGAGATCATCGAGTCGCGTCAGGCCATCGTCTGCACGCGCCGGCCACGATCACACAAAGAACACCCGCCGTGGATGCTGCACCTGATGGCGGTGCGCGGAGCCTCGGACGGCGATGCGTCCTACGAAACCGACCGACTGAAGTTTATTGGCCGAGGCCGCACGGTGGCGGCTCCAGAAGCGATGAGCCGCGCGGCGAAGTTGTCGAACAGCGCCGGCTCGGTCCTCGATCCGATCGTTGCGATCCGTCGTCGGCTAACGCTCGCGCCGGATGAAACGGTGATCGTGGACCTTGTCACCGGCATGGCGGAGACTCGCGAATCGGCCGTGAATCTGATCGACAAGTACCACGACCGCCACCTGGCCGACCGAGTCTTCGACATGGCCTGGACTCACGGGCAAGTCGTCTTGCGACAGTTGAACGCCACCGAAACCGACGCCCAACTTTATGGACGGCTCGCCAGTTCGGTCGTGTATGCGAACCCCTCGCGCCGAGCCAATCCGGCGATCCTCGTGCAGAACCGGCGCGGGCAATCGGGGCTGTGGGGACACGGCATCTCCGGTGACTTGCCGATCGTGATTCTGCGCATCGGCGATGCCGAGAAGATTGACCTCGTGCGACAACTCGTCCAAGCGCATGCGTTCTGGCGGCTCAAGGGGCTGGCGGTCGATCTCGTCATTTGGAACGACGGACACTCAGGCTATCGGCAGGTGCTGCAAGACATGGTCATCGGCCTGATCTCCGCCGGGACCGAGGCGCATACGCTCGATCGGCCAGGGGGCATCTTCGTCCGCCGCGCCGAGCAGATGTCCGACGAAGACCGCATCCTGCTGCAAACGGTGGCCCGTGCGATCATCGTTGATACCGAGGGGACTCTGGCCGAACAGATTGAACGCCGCATCCGCTCGGACGTGAAAGTTCCAGAGTTGATCCCCAGCCGCCTGCGCCGCTTCGACGTCATTCCCAACAAAGAGTCACCGCGCCGCGATCTGACGTACTTCAACGGCTTGGGAGGCTTCACGCCCGACGGACACGAATACGTGATCCGGATCGAGCCGAACGAAGTCACGCCCGCTCCGTGGGTGAACGTGCTGGCGAATCCGCATTTCGGAACAGTCGTCTCGGAAAGCGGCGGAGCCTACACCTGGTGCGAGAACGCGCACGAGTTCCGGCTCACCCCGTGGTACAACGACCCCGTGAGCGATGTCAGCGGCGAAGCGTTTTATCTGCGCGATGAAGAGAGCGGCCATTTCTGGTCGCCGACTCCGCAGCCCGCGCGCGGGAGTCAGCCTTATGTCTGCCGGCATGGCTTCGGCTACAGCGTCTTCGAATACACCGAGAACGGCATCACGTCGGAGTTATGGATCTATGTGGCGATGGACGCGCCGGTGAAGTTCGCCGTGCTCAAAATCAAAAACAGTTCGGGGCGTTCACGACGACTCTCGGCGACTGCGTACTGCGAATGGGTGCTCGGCGAGATGCGATCCAAAGCGCTGATGCACGTCGTCACCGAGACCGATCCCAAGTGCGGAGCCTTGCTGGCTCGCAACCCGTTCTGCATCGAGTTCCCCGACCGCATCGCCTTCGTCGATGTCCACGACTCGGCCCGCAGCCTCACCGGTGATCGGACAGAGTTCGTCGGTCGCAATGCCAACTTGGCCAAGCCCGCCGCGATGTCGCGCACTCGGCTGTCGGGCAAAGTCGGCGCGGGACTCGATCCCTGCGCGGCGCTACAAGTGCCGTTCGATCTTCCCGATGGCCGCGAGCGCGAGATCGTCTTCACGCTCGGAGTCGGCCGCGATATCGAAGACGTGCGGAATCTGGTTTATCGCTTCCGTGGCTCGGATAACGCTCGTCATGCGTTGGAAGGAGTCTGGGACTTTTGGAACCGAACGCTCGGCGCGGTCCACGTCGAGACGCCCGATCCGACAGTGAATATCCTGGCCAACGGCTGGCTGCTGTATCAAACACTGTCCTGCCGATTCTGGGCGCGCAGCGGCTACTACCAATCGGGCGGAGCGTTTGGCTTTCGAGACCAATTGCAGGACGTGGCCGCTCTCCTGCACACCGAACCGCGACTCATCCGCGAACATTTGTTGTTGTGCGCGGCTCATCAATTTCGCGAAGGCGACGTGCAACATTGGTGGCATCCGCCAATCGGCCGTGGCGTCCGCACGCATTTTTCCGACGACTATCTGTGGCTGCCGCTCATCGCTTGCCGCTACGTCCTGGGGACCGGCGACACGGGCATCCTTGATGTGACTGTTCCGTTCTTGGAGGGGCGACCGGTCAAGGACGATGAAGACGCTTACTACGATCTCCCCACTCGGTCGGAAGAAGCGGGCACGCTTTACGAACACTGCGTCCGAGCCATCACCAAGGGTTTGTCATTCGGCACGCACGGTCTACCGCTGATCGGCTGCGGCGATTGGAACGACGGGATGAATCTCGTCGGCGAAGAAGGGAAGGGCGAAAGCGTCTGGTTGGGCTTCTTCCTCACGGAGATTCTCAACCGGTTCTCTCAACTGGCTCGCACACGCGGCGACCTCACATTCGCCGAACGCTGCGACACCGAAGTCGCTCGCCTGCGTGAGAACATCGAACAGCACGCCTGGGATGGCGAGTGGTACCGTCGAGCGTACTTTGACAACGGCGAACCGCTCGGAGCGGCCATCAACTCCGAATGCCAGATCGACTCGCTCCCTCAAAGCTGGTCTGTTCTTTCAGGAGCCACCAATCCAGAACGATCACGCCTGGCGATGGATGCCGTCGATCGGCGACTCGTGCGCCGCGACCACTCGCTGATCCAACTCTTCGATCCGCCGTTCGACAAGTCCGAGTTGGACCCCGGCTACATCAAAGGCTACGTCCCCGGCGTGCGAGAAAACGGTGGGCAGTACACACACGCCGCCATCTGGACCGTCATGGCCTTCGCGGAAATGGGAGACCACCGTCGCGCCTGGGAATTATTCGCGATGATCAACCCCATCAACCACGGCTCCACCCCGCGCCAGATCGCCACCTACAAAGTCGAACCTTACGTCGTCGCCGCCGACGTCTACGCCGTCCCGCCCCACACAGGCCGAGGCGGCTGGACCTGGTACACCGGCTCGGCCAGCTGGATGTACCGACTCATCATCGAATCCCTGTTGGGCCTGCACCTGGAAGTGGACAAGCTCCGCTTCACGCCGTGCATCCCCGCCGGCTGGAGGTCGTTCAAAATTCACTACCGCTACCGAGAAACTTTCTACCACATCACGGTCCTGCAACCCGAACCCAGCCGCACCGTGAAACGCATCACCGTCGATGGCATCGAACAGCCCAACGAATTCATCCCTTTGAGCGACGATCGGCAGGATCATCAAGTCGAAGTGGAGTTGGGATGAAGAGCCATCACACCGGTGATTCGACGTCAAGACGACAGTCATTAACCATTCCTGAGCAGGTTCGCCGGCAGTGACGATCACCGCCCGTCGTTTTCTGATGGGTCTTCTCGAAGGAGACCGAGACTTATCGTCGAACTGCGAAAAGCTTCGGGAGGGTGCCAGCCGTGGTACAATCTGCCGGCCGCCAGCATGCTTCTCAACCAGAGTGTCCCCTCCGCAAGCACCCGCAAGAGAGTTTCCAGCCCCGCCTGAGCCGCTCGGTATTCCAAGTTCCCGATGGCCCTGGCGATGTGCATGAGAATTTTGAGCCAGTTGCGACTGTCGATTGGCCGTCCCGGCGTTGAGTTCGGCTTTCTCGCGAGCCGTCTTTTCGTCCTCGGCCAGCTTCAGGTTGTCGGCTCCGAGCCTCTTCGCGATCCCGGTTTGTCGGCCGGCTTCTTTGCGTTGCACCTCTTCGTCGTGGCGTGCGTCGGACTCTGCGATCGCTCGTTGGTTTTCCTGCCAGGCGAAGTAACTGCTCAAACTGAGCACTTCGAGCAGACATTTTTCAACGCAAAGTCGCAAAGTCCGCAAAGAATCGCAGAAAACGAGCACGGACGACACGTCACTCATCAATGACCCATTGGGTTCGTTTGCGAGGTGAAGTTCCTGCGCTTCTTCGCGTGGCTTGCGTTTCTCTGCGCCTTTGCGTTGGAGACTGCTCAGTTTGAGTACCTGGAGACCGCGATGCCCATCCACGACGAGGATGCCGTGACGAGCGATCGACTCACAATCATCGGGTTCCTTGTGGCGGCTGGCTTGTTGGTGGGCGTGATCTGTTTCGAGAAAACTCTGGGGCAGTACGTCAGCGGTAGTACTTCCCGCTTTCGCTGAGCGTGAAACGAGTGCTCGACGCCTTTTGGGTTTCGTGTTGGATGGCGGACGCAGGCGCGACAAGTCGGGTAGGTCGTTGGGGAAACCGAGGAGTTGACGATAGAGAACGGGATCGTGCTGTTGAGCCGTCGTGAGCATTCGCCAAATCAGTCGGCGGCGGTCGAAGTAGGCCGGTCGGTCCAACTGCATCGCCGCAATCAGCCGAATCGCGTCTCGCGAACGACCTTCGATGTGGCCGTCTTAGTACACAACCACCGCAATCGGCCAGAAAAACTTTGAGCGGATCGGGAACCTGTTGGTCGCCCTTGTCCCCGGTCTAAGGACTGCGAAGTTGGGCCACCCGCGTCAGTGAGAAGTGTCGTTTTCCAATCCATCGAGCGTGTCTTCAGTCCGTAATGAGTCTCCGCACGTCCTTCATCAGCAACATCAACTGAAATTCGTCGATCGGTGAGCGGATGAAGTCGAACTTCTCGTAAAACGCGTGAGCTTGTTCATCTTTCGCGTGGACCATGATCGCTCGCAGGCCAGCGATGTCGGCGGCTTGCAGAGTTCTGAGCAAGGCATCCTTGAGAAGTCCTTTTCCCAAGCCGCGTCCTTGTTCGGTGCGATCGACCGCCAAGCGAGCCAGAACCATCACCGGAATCGGATGCCGAGCCAACCCCTGTCGAACGCGCGTTGACGCGGCGGCGGGCGCGACCGAACCATACGCCAGCGAGTAGTAGCCGACGACTTGATGGCCACGATTCGCCACATAGGTCTTGGCCGCGCCCGCCTGCTGATTCATCCAAGCAAAGCGTTTCAAAGAGTTGTTGAGCGGCTCATGGCCGCAGTCGAAACCGTCCACGTCATGCTTCGGCGTCAGCGGCCCAGGGCGTTTCAAGGCGTCAGGCATCGAACACGCCTTTGGACTTCAGCAGCTTGCGGAGCGCCGGCAAGTCGCGCGGCGGAGCGTCGAGAGCTTTGCAAAATGCCGCCCACTGTTCTTTCGGCAGCCGGAATTGGTGTTGCTCCGCCAGAATCGCTTGCGCATCTTCCACCGCCCGTTGCAGAACAAAACTGCTGACGGTGGTGTTCAACAATCGCGCGGCTTTCTCAATGACTCTTTTCTGCTGAGCACTGGCTCGAACATTCAAACGCGCTTGCTTGGTGACGATTTCGGTTTTCATGGCGATCCTCGGGCCGGCTGAAAGGTGCCTCACATCGTACACACAACGCGGAACGATGCCATCCCGATGATTGTCACTGAACTTGCTCGCCGCCTAGCCGACGTCTGCGAGACGTTTAGCGAGACCGAAGTCGCTCAAAGAGCGCGTCCACTTTTCGCTCTTTAGAGCAGCTCCTTGATGGGTTCGCGCTCCTCCACCAATGCGATCGGGCGACCATTGTGGTCTGGGAGGGTCGCTGCGGGATCGATGCCGAAGACCTCCCGGTACAGCGTGGCCAGCAGGTTTTGCGGAATGTACGACCGACCGATCGGCTGCTCCGCACGGGACGTCGTCGCACCAATGACCTGACCCATCTTGAACCCGCCGCCGGCGACGAGGGCGAAGCTGGACTGCGGCCAATGATCGCGCCCGGCATTGCCGTTGATCTTCGGCGTCCGACCGTACTCGCCCCAGACCACGACCGTCACATCCTTGTCCATGCCGCGCTCTTCCAAATCGGTCACCAAGGCATGAAGGCCCTTGTCGAACTCAGGGAGCATCTGCCGCAGCGAACCGAAGTTATTCGCATGAGTGTCCCAATAGCCGGGGGCCAGCACCGTGACCACCGAAACTCCCGCTTCGACGAGCCGCCGGGCTTGCAGAAACCGCGAGTGAGTACCGTACTGTTCTCGAACCTTCTCCGGTTCCTGGCCGACGTCGAAGGCGGCTCGGGCGCGCGACGAACTGATGATGTCGAGAGCCTGCGTGGTGAACGAGTCCATCCCGGCAAAAGTGCCCTGAGTCCGCTCGACGGCGCGGTTGATGTTGTCGAAGGCACCCAGCAACGTCTTGCGCTGGGTCAACCGGTCGAACGTCATCTCCTCGGCCAAACTCAAGTTGGCCACCAAGCCCGGCGAGCCAGGATCGAATGGCTGATGGGCCAAACCCAAATAGGATGGTTCGAGTGCCAATGACCTCCGGCCGCCGTGTGGCATCTGTTCCATGCCCAACGTGACGTACGGCGGGAGGTTCGTGCCGTTGCTCGGAAGGAGCTTGCTGATCACCGACCCGAAGGTCGGCCGGAGACCGGGTTTCAAACTGAACGGGCCACCTTCTGGACCCCAAGGATAACCGCACAACAACTCCTCGGGCACATGGGTGTCGGTGGCGAGGGCTCGCAGGTTGCGGATGATGGTCAGCTTGTCCGCAATCTTCGCTTGCAGCGGCATCAGCTCGCAAATTTCCATGCCGGAGACGTTGGTCTGGATCGGCTTGAACTCGCCTCGGTACTCCGCCGGGGCCAGCGGTTTCATGTCATACATGTCGATGTGCGAAGGAGCTCCGCACAAATAGATCATGATGAGGGACTTGTGAGCTGACTTGGCCTGCTGTGCCCCCTGTGCCTTGAGCCGCAGTAAATCGGCCAAGGACAGGCCGCCAAGTCCCAGAGTACCCACTTGCAGAAAATCACGGCGAGAGAGGCCGTCGCACAGCGGCTTCTGTTTCTTTCCCCAAATGGTGAGCATGAACAGATCCTCGAGCCTGGTGCAGATGGAGGCAGGACCACCGACTGATCAACGTGCCAAGTTGGATTCGGCCAAGTGGGTTGAGCGGTTCAGCTTAGCGGGGGGCGGCTGCCACGCAATTCCGAAAGATTCAGCAGCGCTGCTGAATCCCCCAAACAGCCGATTTCTGGCGGCCCGACCAATGGGCCGTTAAGACACCGTGGCATCGAGCTGTGAAAACGTCAGTGATTTCACCCTGCCAAAGAGTGGCGACATCCAGTGGATCCCGCAGCAATAGCCCAGTGGGACTGACGAGGGGTGACCTCGATTACCGCAACTGGGGTCGAGCCATGCGTTGGAAGGGGTCACCCGACACGCGCAGCTTCGACACTCCACCGACCATCTGCACCGCGAAACCGAACAGTTCGCCACTCTGCTTGCCGATGCGTGCCGCGGGACTGCGAATGCGGCGACCTCCTACCTCGCCGAACACAGCGCCACTGTCGCCCGCCAATCTCACGAACTCGCCGACACCGAAGCCGACCTCAACGCCCGCGTCTATCGCCTGTTCCACCTCACGCCTGACGAAATCAAACTCCTGCAACGCGAAGTCGAACATTGACGATCGACACCGTAATGAGCGAGCGAGGACGAGCCGTCATTCATCAGCCGTGACCACGGCGACAAGATCCATCTGATCGCTCGCAGCAAGCTGGAGGTCAGCAAACTCATCGACGGCGCAGCGAACCGGTTGACGGTGATCAGCGACGGCGATTTCGTCGGCGAGATCGCTCTGTTGAAAAACGTGGCCCGCACTGCGACGATCAAGACGGTCACGCCAACAGTTCTGCTCATGCTGTTCCGCTCGGACTTCCTGCAAACCTTGGCGGACAGTCCCGCGTTGCGTGAAAAACTGGAACGAGTGATGACGCAACGCAACTGACCTGCGGGTGGCTCTGGAATGCCTTTGGCTTTGTTCCCACCAACGTGATCCACAGACTGGCGAATTCCTATGTCTGACTCGCAACGAGGTGTCGCAGAGTTGATCATCAACGGTCCGGACGGACAGGAACTTCGGCAGCAATTGGTTGCGGGACAGACTCTGCGAATGGGACGTGCTCCGGCCAAAGGATTGGCAATCACCTGGGATCGAGCGATCTCTCGCGAGCACGCCGACGTGTGCTGGAAGGATGGAAAGCTGTCAGTCGTCTGTCTGGCCAGCGCGTCGAACGCGATCAAACTGGACGGCAAGATGCTGCGTGAAGTCGTGGTCCGTGACGTGGAAGCGTTTGAGATTGGGCAGACAAGTTTCTTTGTTGCCGTGAAAAAGCTTCCGTCCGAGGCGACGACCGGAACGACGATGGCGTTCCAGCACGAGCCAGCCGTTTCACTGCCGGCACCAACGGCAAAAGACGAACCCAAGCAGGAATTTGAAACCCACGACACCACGGACGAGGTTGAAGAGCACTCGTACCAAGCCAGCGAACTCAAGAATGTGGCGTTCGGCGATACCGAGCGGCAAATGGAACTGCTCTCAAAACTGCCGGAGATGATCTCGGAAGCGCAGACCGATGTGGACCTGGCGCTGATGCTGTGCCGCATGTTGCTGGACGCGATCCCGCCCGCCGTCGCAGTGGCGGTCACGATGTTCGATGAATCCGACGTTCACGAAATGCAGCGACATGACGATCCGAACGCGGCCATGCCGAAGCCGAAAATGATGCGTGTGCAGACACGAGATGATTTTGAAGGCCGTTTCATGCCCAGCCGCAAGCTGCTTCGCAAGGCGTTGCGGCAAGGTGAAAGCATGATGCACATCGTCGGCGAAATGGAGAGCGGCGGAGCTCAGTTCACCATGGCGAGTTCTCTCGGCTGGGCGTTCTGCGCACCGATTACGGCACCATCGTGCTTGGGATGGAGCTTGTATGTTTCGGGAGAAGGGGGACGCGATGGAAATAACTTTGTCGCCGAGGATGACCTGAAGGGAGACCTCCGATTTACCCAACTCGTCGCACAGTTGATCGGCTCCATTCGCACGGTGCGGACGCTGCAAGAGCACACCACACAGTTGTCGGCGTTCTTCTCGCCGAAAGTCATCGCCAACCTCACGAAAAAAGGTGGAGCCGGCGACATCCTGGTCCCCTCGCGACGTGACATCACGGTACTGTTCTGCGACGTGCGTGGGTTCTCTCGCAAGTCGGAACAACTTCAGGACAAGTTGGAAGAACTTCTCGACTGCGTCAAAGCCGCTTTGTCCGCGATGACCGGCGGCATCTTGGCGTTCGACGGATCAATCGCCGACTTTCAAGGAGATGCCGCGCTCGGCTTCTGGGGTTGGCCAACTCCACTTCCCGATGGCCCGATTTCCGCCTGCCGCGCGGCGCTCACGATCATGCAAGTTTTCAAATTGCCGTTGGAGGAGCAGGGACTGCTCGAAGGATTCTCGTGTGGAGTCGGGATCGCTCATGGCCAAGCCATCGCCGGACAGATCGGCACCTCACAGCAAGCCAAGATCGGAGTCTTCGGCCCGGTCGTGAATCAAGGCTCGCGCATCGAAGGGATGACTCGGATGTTCGATGTCGGCATTTGCATCGATGAAACGACCGCGAACTTTGTCCGCCGCTTGATGCCACCCGAAGAGGGCCGCGTGCGCCGCTTGGCTCGTGTCCGACCCAAGGGCATGGATACGGCCATCGAAATCAGCGAGTTGCTGCCTCCCGAAAGCGACTGCCCGCAACTCACGGCGGCAATCGTGTCCGCCCACGAACTGGCCGTCGAGCATGTCGTCGCAGGACGGTGGACCGACGCCATCGAGATTCTCCGACCGCGGGCCGAAACGGATACTCCCGCAAGATTCTTGCTCGAACACATGGCTCAGTTCGACAACCAGCCACCGGCCGATTGGGATGGAGCATTCCGGCTGACCAGCAAATGAGGTCCCGACGGAAATCCTAGCTCCCGGAATCAATCATCATGCGCATCCGATTGCTGGCCTCCACCACGGGGCCAACACCGACCTATCAATTCGCGATGTCCTACCTGATCAACGATTGCGTGGCGATCGACGCCGGAGCAATCGGCTTTGCTCCCCTCACGGTGCAGCGAGCCATCCAGCATGTGTTCCTGTCGCATGTGCATTTGGATCACATTGCCTCGTTGCCCATTTTCTTGGACAACGTCTACCAGCCAGGCCCCGAAGCCATCTCGCTGTACGCCGGACAACCGACGTGGGAGGCTCTGCAACAGCACGTTTTCAATGATGTCGTCTGGCCGGATTTCATCAGACTGTCTGCGGCCGAATCCCCGTTCTTTCACTTCCAGCCGTTGTTCCCAGAGGCGGCCGTCAGTGCCGCCGGCCTGACGATTATTCCGGTCCCGCTCGATCACGTTGTTTCGACCTTGGGATTCATCATCGACGATGGCCATGCTGCGGTCGCCATCGTGTCGGACACGTCGCCCACCCATCGCATTTGGGAGGTAGCGCGGACCATTCCCCACCTCAAGGCCGTCTTCCTGGAGTCGAGTTTCCCAAGCTCCATGCAATGGCTCGCCGACAAGACCAATCACCTCACCGCCACAACCTTCGCATCCGAAGTGGCGAAGTCTGGACTCCGCGTCCCGTTTTACGCGATGCACATCAAACCGGCCTTCCAGGAAATCATCGTCGGCGAATTGCAGCGCCACGGTCTCGACAATCTGCACATTCTCGAACCCGATCGGGACTACGATTTCTAGGGCAACTGTGTGCTGCCCATCAGGAATCGGTCGCACTCGCGAGCGCATTCGCGGCCTTCGTTGATCGCCCAGACGATCAAGCTCTGACCGCGGCGGCAATCGCCCGAAGCGAACACGCCGGGGATGCTCGTCGCGTACTTGCCGTAGTCAGCCTTGAAGTTCGAGCGCGGGTCCAGTGCGATCCCAAGCTGATCGGCCAGCAGCGTCTCTGGTCCGAGAAAGCCCAGCGCGAGGAACACCAGGTCGCATTCCAATTCCACTTCCGAGCCTTCGACTCGGCTGAACGGCGCGCCGCCCTTCACCGGCTTGGACCAGTCGACTTTGACCGCCGTCAGCGACTTGAGGTTGCCATTCGCATCGCCGTTGAAACGCACCGTGTCGATCGAAAACGTGCGCGGGTCGGCTCCGAAGACCGCCGCCGCTTCGGCGTGTCCGTAGTCGATGCGGAAAATGCGCGGCCATTGTGGCCACGGATTGTTTCCGGCTCGCTCGTCCGGAGGTTGCGGGACGATTTCAAAATTCAGCAGGCTCGAACAACCCTGCCGCATCGACGTGCCAAGGCAATCGTTGCCCGTGTCGCCGCCGCCGATGACGATGACTTTCTTCCCTTCGGCATTGAGGAACTTGCCGTCCCGATGATCGGAGTCCAGCAGGCTCTTCGTGTTGCCGTGCAGGAACTCCATCGCGAATTGCACCCCTTTGAGGTCTCGGCCAGGGATCGGCAGATCGCGCGGCTTGGTCGCTCCGGTCGCCAGCACGATCGCGTCGTTCTCTTCGCGGAGATGTACGGCGTCAATGTCTTTGCCAACTTCGCAGCTCGTCACAAACTTCACCCCTTCGTCGGCCATCAGGTTGACGCGTCGCTGGACGACCCACTTTTCAAGCTTCATGTTCGGGATGCCGTACATCAGCAGCCCGCCGATACGATCGGCTCGTTCGTAGACCGTGACTGTGTGGCCCGCTCGATTGAGCTGCTGCGCCGCCGCCAGCCCGGCTGGCCCCGATCCGATGACCGCGACTTTCTTGCCGGTGCGTTGCGTCGGAATCTGCGGCTTCACCCAACCTTCGTCGAAGCCTTTGTCGATGATCGCGCACTCGATGTTCTTGATCGTCACCGCCGGCGAAGTGATACCGAGCACACACGAACCTTCACACGGAGCGGGACAGACTCGGCCCGTGAACTCCGGAAAGTTGTTCGTCTTGTGCAGCCGATCGAGAGCTTCTCGCCAGTGACCGCGAAAGATCAAATCGTTCCATTCCGGAATGAGATTGTTGACCGGACACCCCGAAGCCATGTTGCCAATCAAGCCGCCCGTGTGGCAGAACGGCACGCCGCAATCCATACAGCGAGCACCCTGCTTGCGCAGATCCTCCTCGAGCATGTGGTGATGAAACTCACGCCAATCCAAAATCCGCAACGCCGGATCCCGATCCGTCGGCAACTGCCGTTCGAACTCCATGAAGCCTGTCGGCTTACCCATCGCACTCACTCACTTTCTGTCGTACTTCGCTGTCTGTTTTCAATGAACGGCGACCACGCGGAATGGCGAGTCGCCGATGATTCTTGTGACTAAATCTGCCCCGCTGCGGTCGCCACGACCTTGCCGGTTTTGGCCGGGCCTTCCTTCGCCATTTCGGCCAAGGCTCGCTTGTAGTCCACCGGCATGACCTTGTGGAAATGCGTCAGTTCGGTGGACCAGTTGGCGAGGATGCGCTTCGCGACTCCGCTGCCGGTGTACGTCGCGTGGTTGGTGACGAGCCGCTTGAGGTCAGCGATGTCCGCCTCGGCTTCGAGCTTTTCGAGTTCGATCATCTCCGGATTGCAGTTGGCTTTGAATTCGGCGTGCGGGTCGTAGACGTAGGCGATACCGCCGCTCATGCCGGCCGCGAAATTGCGGCCGGTCGGGCCGAGCACCACGGCTCGGCCGCCGGTCATGTATTCGAGGCCGTGATCGCCGCAGCCTTCGACGACCGCTTCGGCTCCGCTGTTGCGGACGCAGAACCGCTCGGCCGCGACGCCGCAGAAGTACGCTTCGCCGGCGATCGCTCCGTACAACGCCACGTTGCCGAGGATGATGTTCTTGTCGCTCTCGAACGTCGCGGCCTTCGGCGGATAGATGATGACTCGGCCGCCGCTGAGTCCCTTGCCAACGTAGTCGTTCGCGTCGCCATCGAGTTCCAGCGTCACGCCGCTCACGGCCCAGGCGCCGAAGCTTTGACCGGCGTGGCCGGTGAACTTCAGGTGGATCGTGTCGTCCGGCAAGCCCTTCGCTTTCCAGCGTTTGCTGACTTCGTGAGACAGTGTCGTGCCGGTGGCTCGGTCGGTGTTGACGATACGGAACTCCTTCCGCAGCTTCGTGCCGTTGTCGATCGAGTCGCGGAACGCGGGGATCAGCGTTGTCTGGTCGAGCGTGTATTCCAAACCGTGCTTCTGACCGATCGAGCAATATGTGCTGACGTCCGGCCGCGGCTTGGCGGCGGGGGTGAGGATCGGTGTGAGGTCGACCCCCTTCGCCTTCCAGTGCTTGATCGCGTCATCCGTTTCGAGCAGATCGACTCGACCGACCAGTTCGTTGATCGTGCGAATGCCGAGCGAGGCCATGATCTCGCGGCACTCTTCGGCGACCATGAAGAAGTAGTTGATGACGTGCTCCGGCTGTCCGTTGAATTTCTCGCGGAGCTTCGGGTCTTGCGTCGCGATGCCGACCGGGCAGGTGTTGAGATGACACTTCCGCATCATGATGCAGCCCAGCACGATCAGCGGAGCGGTCGCGAAGCCGAACTCTTCGGCTCCCAACATGCAGGCGATCGCGATGTCGCGGCCGGTCTTCAACTGGCCGTCGGTCTGCAAGCGAACGCGGCTGCGGAGGTCGTTCATCACCAGCGTCTGGTGCGTCTCCGCGATGCCGAGTTCCCACGGCAGGCCGGCACTCTTGATCGACGTGAGCGGACTCGCGCCCGTCCCCCCTTCGGTGCCGGCAATCGTGATGTTGTCCGCGTGACCCTTCGCGACTCCGGCCGCGATCGTGCCGACGCCCACTTCGCTGACCAGCTTCACGCTCACGCGAGCGGACGGGTTCGCGTTCTTCAGATCGAAGATGAGCTGCGCCAAATCTTCAATCGAATAAATGTCGTGATGCGGCGGCGGGCTGATGAGTCCGACCCCCGGCGTGCTGTGCCGAGTCGCCGCGATGATCTTATCGACCTTGTGGCCGGGGAGTTCGCCCCCTTCACCGGGCTTGGCCCCCTGAGCGATCTTGATCTGCAACTCGTCGGCGTTCGTGAGATACCAGCTCGACACACCGAACCGACCACTGGCGACTTGCTTGATCGCCGAGCGTTTCGAATCGCCATTTGGTTCGGGCGCGAAGCGTTTGTAGTCCTCGCCCCCTTCGCCGGTGTTGCTCTTGCCGCCGATGCGGTTCATCGCGACCGCCAGCGATTCGTGAGCGTCCGCCGAGATCGAGCCGTAACTCATCGCGCCGGTGCAGAAGCGTTTCACGAGTTCAGCCGCAGGCTCAACTTGATCCAACGGGATCGCCGTGAGGCCGGACTTGATCTTCAGCAGGCCGCGCAGAAAGCAGCCTTTGTGAGTCTCCACGTTGACGATGTCAGCGAACCGCTTGTACGACAGTTTGTCGCCGGATCGCGCGGCGTTCTGAATCTCGGCGATCGTGAACGGGTTCCAGGCGTGCTTCTCGCCGGTCTTCCGCCAGTGGAACTCGCCGGGGTTCGGCAGGACCGGCAACGCTTGCGAGTCGCGCGGCGGATAACCGACCTCGTGCCGCTGCATCGCCTCCTTGCCGAGCACCTCGAAGTCGACCCCCTTAATCCGGCTGGACGTCCCCGCGAAGCAGTAATCGACGACGCTCTCGTTCAAACCAAGTGCCTCGAAAATCTGAGCACCCTTGTACGACTGCAACGTCGAGATGCCCATCTTCCCCATCACCTTGAGCATCCCCTTCTCGACCGCCTTGCGATACGCGGCGACGATTTTCTCGTCGGTCCACTTGTCCTCAATCGTGCCGTCCTCGCGGCTTTGCCGGATCGCCTCGAAGGCGAGATATGGATTGATCGCGTCAGCGCCGTAGCCGGCCAGCAGGCAGTGATGATGCACCTCGCGAGCTTCGCCGGTCTCGACCACGATGCCGATGCGCGTCCGCAGTTCGTGTCGCACGAGATGTTGATGCACCGCTCCGACCGCCAGCAGCGCACTGACCGGCACACGTTCCGGGCCGGTCATTCGGTCGGACAGCACGATCAAGCTGAACCCGCTGTTGATCGCCTGTGTCGCTTCCTGGCAGATTCGTTCGAGGCACCAGCGCAAGCCAGGATCACCCTGCGAACGCGGGAACGTGATGTCGATCGTCTTCGTCTTCCAGTTGCGATAGCTCAGATGCCGGATCGCCGCCAGCTCTTCGTTGGTCAGAATCGGGTTCGGCACGACGAGCCGGTGACATTGCCGCTCGGTCGTGTCGAGCAAGTTCCCTTCCGGCCCGATGAAACATTCCAGCGACATGATGACTTCTTCGCGGATCGAATCGAGCGGCGGGTTCGTCACCTGCGCGAAGAGCTGCTTGAAGTAGTCGTAAATCAGCCGCGGCTGATCGCTGAGGCACGCCAGCGCCGCGTCGTTCCCCATCGAACCGAGCGGATCTTTCTTCGTCTCGATCATCGGGATGAGCATGAATTGCAGCGTCTCGGTCGTGTAACCGAACGCCTGCATCTGCTTGAGCAACGTCCCCTCGTCGTAGCGCGGCGGGACGTCCGACTTCGGTAATTCCGACAGGCGGATGCGTTGTCCCGACAGCCACTCGGAATACGGCCGCTTCGAGGCGACCGACATTTTGAGTTCTTCATCCGGGATCAACCGGCCTTGTTCGAAGTCCACAAGGAACATTTTGCCGGGCTGCAACCGCCCCTTGATTGCGATGTTCTCCGGAGGAATGTCGAGCACTCCGACCTCCGACGCCATCACAACCTTGTGGTCCTTCGTGACGTAGTAGCGGCTCGGCCGCAGCCCGTTGCGATCCAGCACGGCTCCGATGTAGTGCCCGTCGGTGAACGAGATCGACGCCGGCCCGTCCCACGGTTCCTGCAACGCCGAGAAGTATTCGTAGAACGACCGCTTCTCTTCCGACATCGCGTGATGATTCTGCCACGCCTCCGGGATCATCATCATCACCGCTTCGGGGAGCGATCGCCCGGCGTGATACAGCAACTCCAGCGAGTTGTCGAAGTTGCCGGAGTCGGAACAGTGCGCCTCGCAAATCGGAAACAGTTTTGGCAGATCGCTGCCGAACAGCTCCGACTGCATCACCCCCTGCCGAGCGTTCATCCAGTTGACGTTGCCGCGAAGCGTGTTGATCTCGCCGTTGTGAGCCATGAAGCGACATGGCTGAGCACGATCCCAGCTCGGAAACGTGTTGGTCGAGAACCGCGAGTGAATCATCGCCAGATGGCTCTTGTAATCCGGGTCGCGCAGGTCCGCGAAATACGGCATGACCTGCGACGGCATCAGCATCCCCTTGTAGATGATGATCCGCGTCGACAACGAGCAGATGTAAAACAACAACGCCTGCGACAGCTTCGATTCGTCGCGCAGCCGATGGCTGGCCACCTTGCGGATGACGAACAACTGCCGATCAAACGCCGTCTGATCAAGCCCCTCTTTCGCGCCGATGACGACCATTTCCATCGCCGGTTCACGCGACCGCGCCGACGGCCCGATGTCCGCCGCCTCCGCGCTCGTCGGCACCGCGCGCCAGCCAATCAGCGTTTGACCTTGCTCGGCGATGATCTTGTTGACAGTCTGCTTGCAGGTCTCGCGTTCCTGCGGATCCGTCGGCAAAAAGACGATGCCCGCTCCGTAACGCCCACGCGGAGGCAGCGTCGCTTTGAGTTCGTTCTTCGCGACCTTCTCCAAGAACTCGTACGGCAGCGCCGTGAGAATGCCGGCCCCGTCGCCGGTGTTTTCTTCGCAGCCGCAGGCTCCACGGTGAGTCATGCGTTTGAGCATCTCGTCCGCGTCATCCACGATCTGCCGAGACCGCTCCCCCTTGATGTGCGCGACGAAGCCGACGCCGCAGGCATCGTGCTCAAAGGCAGGGTCGTACAGGCCTTGTTTCTTCGGCCAACCGTTGCTGTGAAGTTGTAGTTGAGTCATCTCGATCATCTCTTGTTTTGAAACGCAGCTTTTGCAGATTGTCGCAGAGGAGAAGGCAGCATTGACCTTTTGCCTCTGCGATAATCTGCGTTATCTGCGCTGAACCTCTTCTTCATTTCTTGATGCCATCACCCGCCGCGCCATGCGAGAGCGACCGTTCTTGTGGCCGTTGGCTCGATCGACCGGCGGCAGCGATTCGACCGGTGCCTTGAGCAACTCTTTGAACTTGCTCGCTGCCGTGGACAGCGTCTTGTTGCGGCGGTGGATCACTCCGATGGAGCGATGCCACGCGACATCTTTGAGGTGCAGCGCGACCAGCGTTCCGGCATCGACTTCGCGTTGCACGGTCGGCTCCGGCAGAATCGAAACTCCGGAACCGATCTCGACCGCACGCTTGATGTTCTCGATGTTGTCGAACGAGTGGACGGCGTTGACCGCGACCTTCTCCCCCTTGAGCCAGCGATCGATCTGGCGGCGAATTTTCAACTCCTCGGTGAAGCACACAAAGTCCTCGCCTGCGAGCGATTGAACCGAGACGCCGGATTGCTCGCGGCCCTCATCGACCAATTTGTGATCGGGCGGCACGACCAGCACCATCGGCTGCTGCTGCCACTCCTGAGCCGTGAACTCGCCCCCCTCTTTCGGGAACGAGACCAATCCCAAGTCCGCCTCGTCGGCCGAGACGCGACGGTAAACCTCGTCGGGATGCAGATAGTCGATCCGCAATTCGACGTCGGGAAACAGTTCTCGAAAGCGAACGACGTAACGATCCATCTCCGACAACCCGACCGAATAAATTGCCGCGATGCGAACCCGGCCGACGACCTTGTCGACCATCTTGCGGACTCGGTCTTCAAGTTCGCGGTACTCGTCAAGCAACGTCCGACAACCGTCGTGATAAACGACTCCGGCCGGAGTCAGTTCGAACGGCCGTTTGCCACGGTCGATCAATTGCACGCCCAGCCGCTTCTCCAGCGAAGCGATCGACTGGCTGACCGACGACTGCGTGACATCTCGCTCGGACGCGGCCTTCGAGAAACTGCGCAGCGCGACCACGTCGCAAAACAGCTCAACGGTACGCAGCGGCATGAGAACTCAACCTGCTCGCCGACACGAGCTAAAATCAGATTCACTAATACAGCATCCTGCCGCCCATAATTCCAGAGCGGCAAATTACCCCACGTTTCCGGCATCGTCAAGAAACTGACCACGATCCGAACGCAAATCGTCATCCGGGAAACGCTGCGAACATCACGAGCGATCCGTCAACTCGGTTCACGACTTCGGAGATCGCCACACGGTCATGGCAAACGCAGGAGCATCGGAGTTCTTCAGCGGAAACGAACTCACGCGGCGGCAGTGCATGATGTCGCCGAGCACGTCGCCAGCGATCAGCGTCAGCACTTCGGGAGTCAATCGCGGATCGGGATATCGCACGCGAATCGACTCCAGCCATGCAGCCATTTCCACCCGGAGTGGATCGGGCTTGGGAGCCTCGGTTGGCGACTTCGGATCGTCGGCCAACGCGACCGCGGCAACCGGCAGTCCTACGGCTGCAGCGGCCACAGATTTCGCAAATCCTCGACGAGAAATCGACATGCGACGGACTCACAGTTTCGGGACCACTCAACCGACAATCGCAGGCTATTTCATCGGCGATGACCGCACAACTCTCTGTCGGCAGCGCGACGAAGTGTTGCTGGAATTCCCGCAGATCGAGCATTAGGCTCCCTGCCCTTCGTAGGTCAGCCTTTCCAGTCTGACCCGATCGCACGGTTGACGTGATTTGCCAATTCGGGTCAGGCTAAAAAGCCTGACCTACCTTGAATCCCCCCGGAAATGTGACGAGATGTCAAACTTGAAGTCGCAAGCGATTGCTGGTGTGGCCGCCGGTTCTGAGACGCAATTGATGACCAAGTGGCCGTCGATTGCCGCGTTGGGAATGGGCCGATTCCTCGGCCAGTTGATGGCCAGCGTTCCCATCCGATTCTTACTGGCATTGCCGATCGGTGCGCCGATTGGAGTGCTGCTGTACTTCATTCAAAAGGTGACCGGCGAGCGATTCACGATCACGAACAAGTCGGTCCAGCGTTGGACCGGCTTGGGTGGCCGCATGATTCAACGGATCGAATTGAGCGACATCGCCAACATCGAAGTCCGCCAACAATCCGGGCAAGAGTTCTTCCACGCTTCGGACTTGCTGCTGCTCAACGCCAAGGGTGACGTCGTGATGCGGCTGGATGGCCTACCGCACGCCGAGATTTTCCGTGAGAACATCACCAAGGCTCGCGAGGCGAGCGGTCGCACGCAGGATTCGCTCAACACGATCAAGGCTCGGCACACGGCCTAACCATAGGCCGAAACCAGCACGACGCGCAAGCGAGTGGTTCCTCAAAACATCACTCGCTTGCGCGTCGTGCTACAGCGTGCGGCCTTCTGCCGCGCTGTCGATTTGCTCGGGATCAATCGGTTTCGCCGGCCGTTTCCGGCCACGCCGTCCTTCAGGCTTGGCTGCGTCTTCTTCGAGTGGAAGCCGCCCGGCATCAACTGGCTCGCCCAACAGCCAGCCGTTGAACACCGGAGCCGGCGCATCAGCCAATCGCAGTCGTTCCGACCACTCCGCAGTCTCACCCGCGAACGCAGTTTTTAACACCTCGCGAGCAGCCTCCCGCTCGTCGGTCGGCAGCATCGTCCAAACTCGGCGAGCCGCGTCCGTCAACACGCTGCTGGAACGGTTGTGGCGCAAGCCGTCAATGACGAGTCGCCACGCCGCCAAGAAATCTCCGTTCCGCGCACGCTCATCGGCGAGACTCAACCAAACATGCGCCAGTGCCGGATCACGGCGCACCGCCTCGCGAAAGTGCGGCACACCGGCGGACAAATCCTCCGCCCGACGACCCAGCAGCGCGTGATAATTCGCGTTCCAAAAGGGATGCAGCAAGAGGTAGATCGCCACCGGCAGCAACGCATGCGCGGCGACCCAAGCTCGCCGACCGGTGCGATGGTGTGCCGCACTCGCATTCAACCACCCGTAGGCAACTCCCGTGAAGTGCGCCACGTTGGCGATGTGCAACACGTTGAGCGCGGTCAAAATCAGCATCGCAAAGAGAAAGATCCAGAAGCTGCGAATCGCTTGTTCCGGGAGACGTCGCGCGACGGCCGAATCAAACTGACGTTCGATCAAACACCAGCCGAACATCGCGCAGGCGACTCCCGAAAGCCCCAGCGGAGTCGAACCCAGGAAGTATTCCGGCAGCAACGGCACCAGCGACGCGAAGAACCAGAATCCAAGGTAGGCCGCTCGCCGCATTCGCCGTTCCAGCAGCGGGCCGAGCAACCACAGCGTGCTGACATTGAAGAACAAGTGCAGCACATTGGCGTGATGAAACGCGCTGGCCGGAATACGCAACCAGCGCCACCACGGCCCGTCCCACAAAGCGAACGGCCCCGAAACCTCGTCGTCGCCACCGAAGTGCAGCACCACAACCATCCCAAAGGCATGGTGAGCCCCTTTCGGGTCTTCGATTTTCGGCCCAGCCAATTCGACTGCGATGAACAACGCGACAGACGCCGCGAGCAGGCTGAAGGTCACAGGAGCGAATCCAAAATCTCGGCGCAACGCGGCAAACATGCAGAATCCCTTCTCACAGAAATTGCAGCGCGAGTTGTAGCTGCAATCGCCTCACTGCGTGTAGGCCGATGCTGCGACCACGATGTCGGCCGTCATTTCGCAGACGACTTTTGCTCGCGCAGGATCGTCAGATCAACCGCCTGGCCGGAATCGAGCACGACCTTGGCCGCGACCTTCCGCAAAACCTCTTCCATCGTGTCGAGGTATTTACGGCGCATGGCGAGCTGCCGCGCTTCGGCATACGGCCGGCGGCCGGATTGTTCCTCTGATCGCAGTTGAGCGATGAGCTTTGAAAAACTCTCTGCCGCGGCCTTCGCCGTTTCGACCGATTGCTGGCGGAAGACCTCGGCGGAGTCGGTCGTGCGCCGAGCCACTCCACGAGCTTCGGCCTCGCGTTGTTCAGAGTACGCTCGCGCTTGATTGATCGCCGTCTCCTTGTCCGCGCGAGCGTTCATGACGTCGATGAATTCCGCCTTCACCCGCAGCGGCGGCGAGACGTTCGCAATCGTGACATCGTCCACCGTCAGCCCCAACCGCTGCTCGCGAGCCAGCCGTTGCAGATCGGCAGTCATTCGCTCGCGAAGTTCATTCCGCCCCAACGTGTGCGCGAAGTCAACGCCGCTGAGCAGCATCGCGTCTGCCAAAACCGATTCAGCGAGCGTGCGCAATCGACGTTCCGGAGAAACAGCCGCGAACAAAAACTCGCCGACGGCCGATTCCGACACGCGGTAGCTGACGCTGATCTGCACGTTGAGGATGTTCTTGTCGCCGCTCAAAAACTGAGCCTGCCGCGCCGGATCGACGTTGCGCAGAAAGTTATTCGTGGCCGGAGCTTCTTGTTCCAAGTCACCGATCTTCAGCGTGCGAATCTCATTCAGATTGATCCGATCGACGACTGCGAAAGGCCACGGGCAGTCGTAATGCCAGCCGCTTGGCCACAACCGCACCTCGCCGTTCGCGTTCTTCACGGTGGCACCGAACCGACGCACGACCGCGGTTTCATTGCCGCGAACCACGAAAAAGCCGCTCAGCAAGTACACGCCGAGAATCAGTGCAAAGTACAGAGTGCAGAGTGCAAAGTGAAAATTGAGGCGACCAGCGCGGCGATGATGCACCATCGCCCGCCGTCCCCTGCATGCACTTTGCACTTTGCACTCTGCACTCTTCACTTTGCACTCCTCGTTTCTCACGGTGCTGTCGTCGCATTCGCCGCCGGTTTCACCTCACTCGGCTTCGCGTCCCCAGGCACCCCTTCCGAAAGCATCTTCAACAGACTCGATGAAGCTGACAGAACCAAAGTCGTCTTGTCGTTCAGGATCGTTCGATACGCATCGAGCGTTCGCATCGTGCGGTAGAACTCCGGGTCGGCGGCATGAGCTTGATTGAGAATCGAAGTCGCTTCGGCTTCGGCCTCGCCCCGAATGCGTTCGGCGTCGCCGTCCGCCTTTGCGAGTAACTCAGCGTGCTGCCGATCGGCATGGCTGCGGATGACGGTGCTCGCAGCGAGTCCCGCGCTGCGGTAGCGGTCGGCAATCTTTTGACGCTCACTCTTCATCCGCTCGAAGACCGCTTGCTGGTTGCCCAACGGAAAATTGATTCGCTTGACTCGCGCATCGACGATCTCGATTCCCAGCCGTTCAAGCAGCGGTTCGCCATCCGCTCGGCCTTGTTGCAGTTGCTCGCGAATCTCGCGAGAGAGATCTTCGAGCACTCCCGCTTGATTTGCCGCTGGCCCGGCTTCGGGATCATCGACTCGCAGCAGGTTGCTGAGTTCAAGCTGTCCGACGCGCGTAGCCACGATCGACCGCAGCCGGCTTTCGAGCCTCGCCGCCGCCGCCTCGTGACTGCCGAGCGAGCGAAAGAACGTGACGACCGGACGTGGGGCAGGTTTCCAACCTGCCCGGCCAGAATCGTCTTGGCGTTCACCGCCGTCCGTCGCATCGGACGCGGGCAGGTTGGAAACCTGCCCCACGCGCCAGCAGACGAACGTCTCGACCGTGATGTTCTTCTTGTCGCGAGTGAAAATCTCGCGCCCCGGCGGATCGAACAACTGCACGCGCGCATCGAATCGCCGAGCCGTCCCGATCGGCCACGGCCACTTGAAGTGCAGCCCTCGATCCTCCGGCCGATCGTGTACCGCCGAGATGTGGCCGAGCCGCTCGACGATGACCAACTCGGTCTCGTCGACCAGCACGATCGAGCTGACGGCGGCGAACGCGATCACGGCAATCAGCACGATCACGGCGATTGTTCGTCGCCAGTGCGTCGGCTGCGATTGGTCGTTGGTCATTGGTCGTTGATCCTTTGAGTAGGTTGGGACTCTGTCCCGACCCGTTTAGTCGGGATGGAATCCCAACCTAAAAAACATGCACCCCAGCACCGTGTCACTTCTCCGTCTCCGGCATCTCCAATCGCTGCAACGGCGTGTCGCTCGATGGCAACCGAATCGGCGATTGCCCCGGTTCGGTCAGCCACAGATGCGATTTGCCGCGCAGAGCCGGGTCCAAAATCAGCAGCGGCCGAGCGCCCAGCACTTTTTCCATCGTGGTCCAGTACAAGTGCAGTCCCGTCAGCGTCGGTTGTTCGGCGAAGACTTTCACGACGCTGTTGAATCGCGCGGCCGATCCGGCAGCGGCTTCGACTTTGCGAGTCTTCTCGCTGCGAGCCTTCAGCAACCTCGCCGCCGCTTCGCCGGACAGGACTCGGTCGTCAGAGTCGAAATTCGCGGTCAGCTTCTGCCACAGAGCGTCGTCCAACTTCCAGCCGGTGACGCCACCAGTGGTCGAGGCGTCGGGCAGTCGCTTCGTGGCATCGACGCTGTCGGTCAGCACTCGGATCGCTTGTTCGCCGGCCGCGCTCAGCACCTTGCGAGCGTAGTAGCCCTCGGCTTCGTTGATGAATTGTTCTCGCTGCTCCAACGAGTCAGCGACTTGCCGATAAGCCGGCACGACCTGCTGCGGCGGATGAATGTCGAGCAGACTGAGATCGAGCACTTCAACTCCGATGTCATAGGACGTCATCAGCTCTCGGATGCGGACCAAGCAGCGAGCCTCGATCTCGCGCCGCCGATTCGTCAACAGAGAATCGAGCGATTCGGTCGCCGCGACTTCGCGGAGCACGCTTTCGGTGACTGCTCGCAGCGTGTCGTCGGGCCGCGAGGCCGCGAACGCGAACCGTCGCAGATCGCCGATGCGGAATTGGATTTCGCCGGTCACCTCGATCGGCACTTCTTCGCCGGTCAGCGTGAACGATTCAGGAGCGACCGGCTCGTAGTCGGTGTCGGCATGCTCGCTCATCCATTCGACCGGAGCACGGAACAGCCCATCGCTCTTGAGCGGCGTCGGAGCGGAACGGAATCCGATTTGAACGGCCCGCACTTCGGCCACTCGCTCGCGGCGGATGCGTTCCAAACCGCTCGGCCAACGCCAGTGCCATCCGGCGGAGAGCGTCGTTTCGTATCGGCCCAACTGCGTGACGACCGCCTGCTCGTCTTCGCTGAGCAGCACGATTCCCGAACAGCACCACCACACGCCGAACACTGCGCCCGCCGTGCGAATGAGCGTCGGCCAGTGATCGAGGAATCCAAACACCAACTTCGTCGGTGACAGCCTTTCGACCAGCCATTCAGCGACGCCGGCCGCGCCGGCCGACAGTCGGCCGAGCCGCGTCTCGTGCCAGCGTTCGAACCACAACAACCGCATCGCGTTCAACATCACGGCCAGCGACGAGATTTCGTGGAATACCGCCGCGACCGCCGGATTGATCCAACCCAAACTGCCGAGCACCATCCCCACCGCGTTCATGCCGAACGCAAACACGAAGATGCTCTGCCGAATGACGATGACCAATTGCCGAGACAACCGCAGCAACCCCGGCAACGGCCGCAGCGGATCGCCCATCAAAACCAAATCGCCCGCCTCGGCCGCAAGGTCACTGCCGACTCCGCCGAGCGCGAGTCCCACTGTCGCCGTCGCCAGCGCGGGAGCATCGTTCACGCCGTCGCCGACCATCGCGACTCGATGCCCGGCCGCGATCAACTCTTCGATCCGTTTGGCTTTGTCGGCTGGCAGCAGTTCCGCTTGGACGTTGTCGATGCCAAGTTGCTCGGCGATGCGAACCGCCGCTTCATGTCGGTCGCCCGTGAGCATCACGAACTGACGAATGCCCGCGTCTCGCAATTCGCGCAGGACAGCTTCCGTCTCCGATCGTGTCGCGTCCCGCAAACCGATCGCACCGAGCAACGTCTGTTCGAGAGCGACCAGCAACACCGATTGGCCTTGCTGCTCCAACTCGCCGATTCGCTGTTCGAGTTCGGGAGGGATGTTGATGCCTTGCGCGGACATCAGCCGTCGATTGCCAACGACGACGATGAAGGATGGGCACTCTTGCCCGTCCGCTTTCTCCACCCGCGTCTGGTCGGGCAAGAGTGCCCAACCTCCATTTGCCCAAACGCCAACTTGCTCCACACGGACTTTCGCAACAACACCCGCTCCGGGATGCGCCGTCAATTCGTCGGCCCCGGTGAAGACACACTGCCTCGCTTCGGCTTCTCGAACCAACACGCGAGCGATCGGATGCTCGCTGCGTTTCTCAGCAATCGCCGCGAGACGCAAGAGGTCGGTTTCGTCGTGGCGGACGCTGTTAACGTCGGTACGGACGCTGGCAGCGTCCGCCACGACGACGATGTCACCGACCGCCAATTCGCCGCGAGTCAGCGTGCCGGTCTTGTCGAAGACGATCGTGTCGATAGACGCCAGGCGTTCGAGCGCGACCGAGCCTTTGACGACGACTCCCGCTCGCGCGAGCCACGCCATCGCAGCCATCACTGCGCTGGGCGTCGCAAGAATCAACGGGCACGGGCACGCAACCACCAGCACACTCAACGCCGGCAAATAACCGGCCGACCACGAGCCGCTCGCGATTCGCCAGCCGATCAGCGTCAGTGCCGCCACCCCCAGCACCACTGGCAGAAACCAGCGAGCCAACCGATCCGCCGTCCGTTCGAGGGATGCTTTGCGCTGCGTCGCTTGACCGACTAACTCGACGATCTGCGCGAGCGTTGTTTGCGCACCGATTTGAGTGGCCGTGATCTGCAACGCTCCGAATTGATTCAGCGTCCCGGCAAAGACTTTGTCACCGACCGCTTTGTCGGCCGGAACGCTTTCGCCGGTCAGAGCACTCTGATCGACCGCCGATTGCCCGGCAGCGACAACACCGTCCACCGGAATCCGTTCTCCGGGCCGGACGACGACTGAGTCGCCAACAATCACTTGTTCGAGCGGGACTTCCTGCTCATCGTCGCCGACGAGCACTCGCGCCGTGCGCGGGCACAACTGAAAGATGCGGCGGATCGCTCGTTGAGCACGATCGACCGTGTAGCCTTCGATGCTCTCGCCGCACAGCGCGATGAACACGACCAGCGCGGCGGTCGTGTGCTCACCAAGCACAATCGCCGCCAAGCACGCGATCGTCAGCGCGAGGTCCGCTCCGATTCGACCCGATAGCAAGCCGTCGAGCGTCTGATACAAAATCCTCGCGCCGCCGAGCACCGCCGCCAGCAACGCCAGCCGAAAGCCGAAGAGCGTTTGCGTCGCGAGCAGCTTCGACCACCAGTCGGCATTCGGCGCGATGGCCGGCGAAGTTCCGGGCACTCCCCAAACGATTCCGAGTGCGACATCGGCCAGCAGCAAGATTCCGACGACGGCCGTCAGCAGATAAATCGGGGCCGAGCGGTAATGAAAATTCTCCACGCGGCCGGCGGAGTTGGCACCGGCTTCGGGTAGGAATTCTCGTGGCGATTCAGGCGCGTAGTGCATCGCGGCCGACTAGCTCAAACGTTTGTGATCGCCACCGTGCGGGAAACTTGTAGGTTGGGACTCTGTCCCGACCGGTCGGGACAGAGTCCCAACCTACGTCGTGGCATCCTACTGGTCGCGAACACCGCTTCACAGTTCCGGCTTGGCATCGGCAGTCGTCGTCGCCAAGGACAACCCGCGCGATCCGCACAATCAGTTCGGCCAGCGTCCGGGAGCGGCTGTTCGATCGTCGCTGTCGAGGAACGCTTGCAGCATGATTTGAGCGGCGACCTTGTCGAGCCGCTGCTTTTTCTTCTTGAGGCTGACCTCCGCTTGTTGCAAATACAGCTCGGCCATCGCGGACGAATAGCGTTCGTCCCAGAACACGACCGGCAGACCGCAGGCGATACCCGCCCACTCGCCGAAGGCCCTCGCCTCGCGAGCTTTCGTCCCTTCGTCGCCGCTCATGTGAACCGGCAGACCGACGACTAAACCGACGGCTTGATATTCACTCGCGATCTTCTTCACGAACGCCGCATCTTCGGCCGGATTGCGTCGCGTGTAGTTTTCCAGAGGACTGGCAATCGACTGATCGGGGGTCGAAACCGCAACGCCGATCCGCTTCGTGCCGTAATCGAGGCCCAGCAGCGTGCCGCGAGTCGGGACAGAAACGAGGTCATTCACGATGCCGAGTTCCAAGGCTTGCTCAATTCGCGAAAGTGGCGAGACTGCGAGGATGTCACTCGAAGCGTCAGCGAGGGCGAGCGCTTCAAACAGGTCTAAGTTCGAACGTCAGCGAGGCGTTCGCCGTCGCTGACGCTTCGGGTTATTTGGGTGACTGCTTCTAACGATCCGATTGGCGAATCTCCATGCCCGAACTTGCGAGTGAATACGACGTCGTGGTCATCGGCACCGGCCCCGGTGGCGAAGGTGCCGCCATGCAGGCGGTCAAGAGTGGTCGCTCCGTCGCCGTGATCGAACGCGAACCGGCCGTCGGCGGCAACTGCACGCATCGCGGCACGATTCCCAGCAAGACGCTGCGATACGCCATCTTTCAGATGGCTCAAGTCAACAACAACGTCCTGTTCCGCGAGCACGGCATCACCGCCAACTTTCTGATCCCAGACCTGCGCCGCCGAGCCAAATCGGTAATCGAGCAGCAAGTCAAAATGCGGACGACTTTCTACGACCGCAATGACATTCCGATCGTCCACGGCCAGGCGAAGTTCCTCGACCCGCACACGATCGAGGCGGTGGAAGAAGACGGCTCGCGCTGCGTCGTCCGCGGCAAGTCGTTCGTGATCGCGACAGGAGCTCGGCCGTATCACCCGCCGGAACTCGATTTCAAACATCCGCGCATCTTCGACAGCGACACGATTTTCAACGTCGATTTTCATGTGAAGTCGATCACGATTTATGGGGCGGGCATCATTGGCTGCGAGTACGCGTCGATGTTCCGCAACCTCGAAATCAAGGTGAACCTGGTCGATACGCGCGACCGACTGCTCGACTTTTTGGACGAAGAGATCGTCGATGCACTGAGTTATCACTTGCGCGAACGTGGCGTCATCATCCGCCACCGCGAAGAGTACGATCACGTCGAACCATGCGACGACGGTGCCATCCTGCACCTCAAGTCCGGCAAGCAACTGAAGACCGACATCTTGCTGTGGGCGGCCGGCCGCACCGGGAACTCCGACGGTCTGGGGTTGGAGGTTGCCGGCATTCAACCCGACAAGCGTGGCAACATTCCGGTCAATGAGCACATGCAGACCGCCGTGCCGCACATTTACGCGGTCGGCGATGTCATCGGCCCGCCGGCACTGGCGAGCGCCGCGTACAATCAAGGCCGCTACGCCGCCACGCAAATCATCGGCGAAGAATCCGCGCCGACTCCGTCGCTGGTGATCCCCACTGGTATCTACACCAGCCCGGAGATCAGTTCGCTCGGCAAGACCGAGCGTGAGCTGACCGAAGCCAAGATCCCCTACGAAGTCGGTCACGCGCATTTCAAGAGCATCGCCCGCGCGCAGATCACCGGCCAAACCGTCGGGATGCTGAAGATCCTCTTCCACCGCGAGACGCTGGAGGTACTCGGCATTCACTGCTTTGGAGCGAACGCCAGCGAAATCATCCACATCGGCCAAGCCATCATGGCCCAACCGAAGCCAAACAACTCGCTGATGTATTTCATCAACACGACATTCAACTACCCGACGATGGCCGAGGCGTACCGCGTCGCGGCGCTGAATGGCTACAACCGACTGTTTTGAATAGGAAGAGGAACACAGTGCAAAGCGCAGAGTGACGAGTGCAAAGTGCAAAGTGTCGAACGCCGTCGACATTCTTCACTTTGCACTTTGCACTCGTCACTCTGCACTTTGCACTGAGCCAACTCTCCAGCCGCGAAACTCACGGAGACCTTCATGTCCCAACGGATTCTGAGCATCTCTGGCCTGCGAGGCGTGATCGGCGACGGACTCGATCCGCAGTTCCTCGTCGAGTTCGCGATGGCGCTCGGCACGCTGGCCGACGGCGGCACGGTCGTGCTGTCTCGCGATGGACGATCGACCGGCGAGATGGTGCGGCACGCGGTCGTCGCGGGTTTGCTCGCCACCGGTTGCAAGGTACTCGATGCTGGCATCGCGACGACGCCAACCTGCGGGGTGCTCGTGAGACATCACAACGCCGCTGGCGGTTTGCAGATCACCGCCAGCCACAATCCGATCCAATGGAATGGACTGAAACCGTTCTCTCGCGCCGGTGCGGTGTTGAACGCGGCTCAAGGCGAAGAGCTGCTTCGCATCCTCAACAGCAAGTCGTTCAAGCTGGTCGGATGGGAGAAGCTCGGAACCGTCGAAGTGCTCGACAACGCGGCGGCACCGCACATCGAGCGAGTCCTCTCGCTGGTCGACGTCGCGGCGATTCGGAGTCGGCGATTCAAAGTCGTCCTCGACTGCAATCACGGTTCCGGCGGAGTTGCGACGCCGCAGTTGCTCGATGCACTCGGCTGCGAAGTGACCGTGCTCGGCGGAACGCCTGACGGACAATTCGAGCATGTGCCGGAACCGATCGCGGCCAACCTCACGGGGCTGTGCGACGTGGTGAAACAACTCGGAGCCGATGTCGGTTTCGCGCAAGACCCGGACGCCGACCGTCTGGCGATCGTCGATGAAACCGGTCGGTACATCGGCGAGGAACTGACGCTCGCGCTGTGTGCCGATTTCGTGCTGGCGACTCGCAAAGGCCCGTTCGTCGTCAACGGCTCGACCAGCCGAGTCACCGCCGACATCGCCACCAAGCATGGCTGCCCGTTCTTCCGCTCGCACGTCGGCGAAGCGAACGTCGTCACCAAGATGAACGAAGTCGGAGCGGTCTTCGGCGGCGAAGGAAACGGCGGCGTCATCGACCCGCAAGTCGGCTTCGTCCGCGACAGCTTCGCGTCAATGGCCTACGTCTTGAACGGTTTGGCTCAGAGTGGTCGCAAGTTGTCGAACTGGGCCGACTCGCTGCCGCAGTACACGATCGTCAAAGACAAGCTCGAATGTCCGCGCGAGCGAGTCGGTGCGGCGTGTGCCGCGCTGCGATCCGAGTTCGGCGACGCGACCGCTCAAGAGGGAGACGGCTTGCGGCTCGACTGGCCCGATCGCTGGGTGCAAGTCCGAGCCAGCAACACCGAGCCGATCATCCGCGTCATCGCCGAAGCCCCGACAGGTGACACCGCGCGCGGGCTTTGCGCGCGAGCGGTCGAGATCGTCCAACAAGCCGTGAGGTAGCAGCATGGAGATCACCGGCCGCACGATTCTGATTTCCGGCGGTAGTTCGGGATTGGGTGCCGCTTGCGTGCGGCGTCTGATCGGTCACGGTGCGAATGTCGTGATCGCGGATTTGTCCGAAGCAGGAAGGTTGCTGGCCGAGTCGCTCGGATCGCACGCCGCATTCGCTCCGACCGACGTCACGTCCGAAGCCGATGTGCAACGAGCGGTCGCGCTCGCCGAGCAGCAGTTCGGCGGACTTCACGGTGCCGTCACATGTGCCGGAATCCTGCAAGCCGAACGAGTCGTCGGCCGTGACGGAGCCGCGTCGCTCGCGGCGTTTCAGCGAGTCATCAACGTCAATCTGATTGGCACATTCAACGTCGTGCGTCTCGCGGCGGAGGCCATCTCGAAGCAGTCACCCGGACCCGATGGAGAACGAGGCGTGATTGTCATGACCTCATCCGTCGCAGCCGAAGAAGGACAGATCGGGCAAGCAGCGTATTCGGCCTCGAAGGGAGGGGTCGCGGCGATGACGTTGCCGCTAGCTCGCGACTTGGCACGTTCCGGCATTCGCGTCATCAGTATCGCGCCCGGAGTGTTCGAGACGCCGATGGTGCAAGCCGCTCCCGAAGCGGTTCGCAAATCGCTGGCCGAGCAGATTCCGTTTCCGGCACGTCTCGGACAGCCGGATGAGTTCGCCGCGTTGGTCGAACATGCGTTTGAGAACCGGATGCTCAACGGCACCGTCGTGCGGATCGACGGAGCGATACGGATGGGACCACGGTGAAGTTTCGGCGAGCGGAGGACGTCAGTCCTCCGAGTCCTCGAAATCGTTGAAGCCAACTCACTCGGAGGACTGACGTCCTCCGCTCGCCACGCGCCGCAACTGTGCGTCGTCGTTGTTCTTCAGGCCCATCAGCTCGTCGTCAATTCTCCGAGCCGACATCGACAGAAAGTAAATTGCCGTTTGCACGCGACGATCCAACTCGTCCGACGGCAATCGCAAGTCGGTCATTTCAGAATCGATCCGGCTGAGGACGCAGGCCGAAGCGAACAGTTCCATCGCCGTCCAAGCCAGGCGTTCTTGATCGAGTTGCCGCTCCAACACCTCTTCGCGATGCCGGAACAACGTCCGTTGCGCGGCGAGTCCGAGACGGTGAATGCGGCGACTCAGTTCATCGGCTGCCGGCCGCAGCAATGGCGAGCGCACCGAAACGGCCGGAGATTGCAGGCGATACGCGACTTGATCTGAGACGAAGCGACCAATGATTCCCAAGCCGCTCCAGGGACGTTTCGCGGCGTCGGCCACGCTCTTCAAGCGCAGTCCCGGTCCTCGCAGGCCGGTCAGCGCGATGAACGACGTCAGCACTTCGTTCGCCCCTTCGCCGATCTGATTGATGCGGGCGTCGCGCAGCATTCGTTCCAGCGGCCGGTCGGTGAAGTACGCGGCACCGCCGTGAATCTGGAAGGCATCGTTGACCATCGTCCACAGGACTTCGGTGCTGTAGACCTTCAGCATCGCGGTTTCGAGCATGTAGTCTTCGAGGCCACGGTCGATCAGGCTGGCGGTGATTGTCGTCATCGCTTCCATCGCGTAAGTCCACGCGGCCATGCGAGCGAGTTTTTTCTGGACGAGCTCAAACTCACCGAGCGTGCGACCGAACTGACGCCGCGTCCGAGCATGCTCGGTCGCGAGTCGCAAGCAGGTCTTTGCAGCGCCGGTGCAGCAGGCTCCGAACGTCGTGCGGCCGAAGTCGAGCACCGTCAGCGCGACCTTCAATCCTTTGCCGAGCGGGCCGAGAATGTTCGCGGCAGGGACACGCATATTCTCGAACGCCAGCCGAGCCGTCGCGGTCCCGCGAATCCCGACCTTCGGCATGCGAGCTTCGACGACTTTGAAACCTGGCATGTCGGGAGTGACCAGGAACGCCGTGACCGATGTGCCGCTGCGCCCCGCATTCGGTGTGCGAGCCATCACGGTCAGGACATCGGCGATCGCGCCGTTGGTGATGTACCGCTTCTCGCCGTTGAGCACGAAGTCTCCATCGCTGGTCGGTGTCGCGGAGGTCTGAACGTTGGAAGCATCCGACCCGGCTTCAGGCTCCGTGAGTGCGAATGCCGCGAGCTTTTGAGCGCTGACGAGTTCAGGGAGCCAGCGCCGCTTCTGCTCATCAGTGCCGAACAGCAGCAGCGCGCGGATGCCGATCGAATGATGCGCATTGACGAAAATCGACGTCGCACTGCACCGACCGCCGATCTCTTCGAGGACTCGGCAATACGCCATCTGCGAGAAGCCGCGACCACCGACCTCGGCCGGTGCCGTCATCCCCAGCACGCCGAGCCGCGCCAGGCCGTCGATCACCTCGCGCGGGATGTCCGCCTCACGGTCGATCCGTTCGGGATCGAGATGCTCATCACAGAATTTCTTGAGCTCCGACAACGACTGCTCCGTTTGAGCCTGCTCGGCGTCGGACAGTCGCGGGTACGGAAAGATCCAATCGGCGACGAACTTGCCCCAGAACAACCCCTTGCCGATGCCCAGGTGCTGCGGCACCGAGGCCAGCAACTCCTCGGCCTGTTTGATTTGCTGTTCGCGCTGCTGGCGGAAATCCGTGGTGGAACTGGTCGCGTTCATGGTGTCGTCCCTGTTGACGGAGTCCAATTCGGAGGTCGTTTATCCAGAAAGGCTGCCGCCCCTTCGCTAGCTTCTTCGCCGCGGCGTGCCTGCAAGTGCGAGGCGATGAACTCCTCGATGCGCTCGTCTGCTTCGAGGTTCGCGTGCAGATTGAGCAGCCGTTTCGTTTGCCGTACCGATTCCGGCCCACCCAAGAGAATCGTCCTCGCCAGCCGCTCAGCTTCGGCGAGCACCTGCTCGGCTGTGACCACGTGCTGCACGAGGCCCATCTTTTTTGCTCGTTTCGCCGAGATCAATTCGCCGAGCAAGAACAGCTCGCGCACGTCGCCGTCTCGCAGCTTGCCGCACAGCACGGTCGAGACCAACGCCGGCACCAATCCGCGGCGCACCTCCGGGAATCCGATCTTGAGGTTATCGGCCGCGACCACCAGATCGCACGCCGCCATCAAGCCTGCTCCGCCCGCGATCGCGCCGCCATGAGCCGCGCAGATCGTGATCAACGACGTTTCGCGAATCGTGCTCAGCGATCGCTTCACCCATTCGGCTGACGAGTCGATCAACTGCGGGTCCGCCGCCTCCTGCAAATCCAGCCCCGCGCAAAACGCTGGCCCGGCACCGCGCAGGATCAGCACTCGCTCGCGCGGATCGGCGGCCAGACTTTGAACGGCTTCGCACAGCTCGCGCATCAGCGCGATGCTCAGTGCGTTTCGCCGTTCCGGCCGATTCAAGGTGACGATCGAAACACCCGGCTCCAGCGGTTCGACAAGAACGAGCGGCACAGTCATGGTTGGTCTCCGGGCCACGGCATCTCCAACAGCGCTTGGCCGAGCGCCTTGCCTTGAGCATCAACTCGCAACGGTCGAGACAAAATGCCCTTCACCACAAAGTTGAGCGCGTGCAAGTTCGGCAACTCGTAGCGGATCACTTCCAGAACTCCCATCGAAGCGAAGAATTCGCCAACACGTTCGGCCGTCAGTTGAGCAAGCAGCAGGTCGTAGCTCTCCGGCGTGCGAGCCACGACACCGATATTCGCTCCCGTCCCTTTGTCGCCGCTGCGCGCGTAGGCAAGGTCGCCGAGACGGGACGGTCGCTGTGACGTAGGGTGGAACCAGCGCAGCGCCGGCCCACCATTGGAAACCATCGCGGTGGGCCGGCGCTGCGCTGGTCCCACCCTACGGGCTCCCTCGGAAACCAACTCGACGCGCGGCTGGACGAGATCGCGGGCAATCAAACAAGGCCAGTACCGAAACACTGGCTTCGGGTGCGGCCGGCCTTCGGCGTAACCGGTTGTGCCCTGCGGACCGGCTGTAACCAGCGGCATCAACTCGCGAGCGAAACACTCGACTGCCGGCCGATCGTCGGCTTCGACGGCGATTCGCAAGACGGTTTCGAGGAATTGCGATTCGTCGATGGTGCTTGGCACGGCGGGGATGCACGCGCCGGTGCCGAGACACTCGATGAACGAATCCCGCAGCTCGAAGCCCGCGTTGCGAACTCGTTGCAGCACAATCTCACCAGCGCGGCGAGCTTTCGTGACCGCGTTTCGGCCGAAGATCGTCAGCGTCCCGGCCGCGCGAAAGCCATCTCGATACGTCGCACTGACTTTCAATGTTCCCGGAGCCGGCCGCCCACGAGCGCCGCTGACTCGCACGCGGTCGTTGCCCAAGTCCTGAACCGTCAGCGATTGAAACGAGACGGTGACATCCGGGCTGAGATATTCGTCTGGATTGCCGATCTCGTAGACGAGCTGTTCCTTCACGGTTCGCTCATCGACGCAGCCGCCCGTGTTCGCTGGTTTGGTGACGATGCACGAGCCGTCCTCGTTCACTTCGACGATCGGGAAACTGAGGTCCGCCGTGTCCGGCATCTCCAGCCAGTCGGTCGAGATGCCACCCGTGACTTGCACGCCACATTCAATCAAGTGCCCGGCAACGGTCGCTCCGGCGAGTCGATCCCAGTCGGTCAGCGACCAGCCGAAGTGATGCACGCACGGAGCCACCGTCAGCGACGGATCGGCGATGCGACCGGTGATGACGATGTCCGCTCCGAGTCGCAACGCCTCGACAATCGGAGCCGCACCGACGTAGGCGTTCGCCGTGACGAGCCGATCTCGCACAGCGGACAACGACTGACCCGAATCCAGGTTCGCAAATTTGAGATTTGAAATTTGAGATTTGAAATTTGAGATTTCGGATTCGACATTCCCGCGCAGCAGTTCCAGCACGTCGTCGCCGCTCACGACTGCGATCGTCAGAGGGGGACATCCCGCCTGAGCGAGTGCCGCGACACAGGCCGCTGCGCAGCCCTGCGGATTCAGACCGCCGGCGTTCGTCACGATTCGGCAGCGGCCACCGCTCTGGAAATAATCCGCCAGCGATCGCACGACTTCGACGAAGTCGCGTGCGTAGCCAGCCTGCGGATCGCGTTCGCGTTGCACGGCCATGATCGACAGCGACACTTCGGCGAGATAGTCGAGCGTCAGATAATCCAACTCCGGCTCGCGAGCCAACAGTTCCGCCGCCGCGCTGCCGCGATCTCCCCAAAAGCCCTGGGCGTTGCCGATGCGAACGACGGACGACATTTTCAGATTCCTTCACACCTGCCAAACGCCGGTTCGAAACGGCGGCTTCTCTCGCTGACTCGGCAACACGTCCAGCGCCATCTTCAGCCACATGCGGGTTTCGACGGGCGAGATGATCGCGTCCACCCAACCGCGAGCGGCTCCGTAGCGGATGTCGGTTTGCTGCTCGTAGCTCTGCCGGATCGAATCGCGCAGCTCGGCGATTTCTGTCTCAGCAAGTTTGCGGCCGGTGCGTTCGGCGTCGCGCACTCGGAGCGTCAGCAAAGTCTCGGCCGCTTGAGCGGCTCCCATCACCGCGTACCGAGCGCTCGGCCAGGCGAGGATCAGCCACGGGTCGTAGGCTTTGCCGCACAGAGCGTAGTTGCCGGCTCCGAACGAGCCACCGACGATGACCGTCAGCTTCGGCACAACCGAGTTGCTGACGACATTCACCAGCTTCGCTCCGGCGCGGATGATGCCTGACTGCTCGGCCTGCTTACCGACCATGAAACCTTGCACGTCTTGCAGGAAGATCAGCGGCAAACCGGATTGGTTGCAGTCCATGATGAAACGAGCGGCCTTCTCGGCACTGTCGGGGTACAGCACGCCGCCGTATTCGAGTTCGCCGCGCCGCGATTTGCTGCGCGTCCGCTGATTGGCCACGATCCCGACCGAATGCCCGCCAATCTTCGCGAACGCGGCGACGATCGTCTGTCCGTACTCCGGTTTGAACTCTTGCAGCGAGTCCCGATCGATGAGGCATTCCAACACATGCCGCATGTCGTATTCCGAGCGACCGTCAGTCGGCACGAGGTCCAGCAGTTCGTTCGGATCGCGCGCGGTCTCTGTACTAACCCGAAGCGTTAGCGAGGGCGAGCGGCCATCGACGTCGTTCGCGGATTCGCCCTCGCTGACGCTTCGGGTTACTACGGCACGCTCATCGTCCAGTAGTTCGAGGAGTCGTCGCAGTCGAACGAGCGCCGCGTGATCGTCCGGTTCGCGGAAGTCGACGGTGCCGCTGATCGCGGCGTGCATCTCAGCGCCGCCGAGTTCTTCGGGATCGGCCTCTTGCCCGATCGCCGCCTTGACCAGCGCGGGTCCGGCCAGGAAGAGCTGACTCCCATCGGTCATCACGACGGTGTCGCAGAGCACGGGAAGGTACGCTCCGCCCGCGACACAGTTGCCCATCACGGCCGCGTACTGCGGGATGCCCTCGGCCGAGAGCACTGCGTTGTTGCGGAAGATGCGGCCGAAGTCGTCCTCGTCCGGGAAGATTTCATCTTGCAGCGGCAGGAACACGCCCGACGAATCGACGAGGTACACGAGCGGCAGCCGGAAGCGAGAAGCGATGCGTTGTGCTCGCAGAAACTTTTTGACTGACTGCGGAAACATCGCTCCCGCTTTGACCGTCGCATCGTTCGCGATCACGACGCACGGCCGGCCGCTGATGCGACCGACTCCGATGACCACTCCGGCCGCCGGCACGTCACCCCATTCCGAGTACATGCCCCACGCCGCCCACAAGCCGAGTTCGCGGAACGGCGTGCCGGGATCGAGCAACTCCGCGATCCGCTCGCGAGCCGTCAGCCGACCGAGCTTGCGCTGCCGAGCGACTCCGGCCTCGCGGCCTCCTTCGCGAAGCTGCTGCTCTTGCTGTTCCAGATCGCGAATCAAATCACGCTGCGTGGACAAGTCATTGGCTCCTCAGCGGGCAGTGTAGCCGCCACCAAACTAACTCGAAGCGCCAGCGAGGGCGTTCTTGAAGTTGCGCTTTCGTCCCGAAGGGGCAGGAATATGCCAGCCCAGGGCAACGCCCTGGGTATCGAATGTAGGACGTTCATTGAAGCCCTGAAGGGGCGAAACATCCGACACAAAGAGTGAGAGTTTCGCCCTTTCAGGGCTCTGGATTTTCTTCTGTTCCCCAACCCAGGGCGTTGCCCTGGGCTGGCATATCGCTGCCCCGTTGGGGCGGAGCCACAAAAGTGCATCACCAAATCGAGCGTCTTGGGTTAGCGGCCTGTCCCTGCGAACAAATTGACGAACTCGTGAACCGGCAGCGCGTCGAGCCGACCCGTGTCAGCGAACAATTCGAGCAGTCGTTGAACTCGTTCCGGCGAGAAGCGCGTCCCGGCGTTGTGCTGAAACTTGTCTCGCAACATCGGCACGGCGGCCGAGCGGCGGCGGCGATGGCCGATGGGGTACTCGACTTCGACTCGCTCGGTCGTTGAACCGTCGGCGAACGCGATCTGAATCGCGTTCGCGATCGAGCGTTTGTCGGGATCGAGGTACTCGCGCGAGTATCTTGGTTCCTCGACGACTTCCATCCGGTCGCGAAGTTGGTCTATCAGCGGATCGGCAGCGGCCGAGTCTTCGTAGTCCTCGGCTGTCAGATTTCCGCGCAACAATCCGACGGCCACCATGTACTGCAAGCAGTGATCGCGATCGGCCGGGTTTCGCAGCGGGCCAGTCTTGCTGATGATCCGCAGAGCCGACTCGTGCGACTCGATGCGAATGCTCGCGATGTCCTGCCAGCGGTCGCGCACTTGCGGATGCAACGAGACGGCCGCTTCGACCGCCGTCTGAGCGTGAAACTCAGCCGGGTACGAAACCTTGAAGAGAATGTTCTCCATGACGTAACCGCCCAGCGGACGACCGAGCACCAGTGTCTTGCCCCGCAGGGCGACATCCTGAAAGCCCCACCGCTTCGCCGAGAGCGCCGTCGAGTAGCCCATCTCTCCGGCCATCGTCCACAGCGCGAGTTGCACGCCACGCCGTGTCGCATCGCCGGCCGCCCAGCTCTTGCGCGAGCCGGTGTTCGGCCAATGTCGATATGTTCGCAACGCTCCGCCGTCCAGCCACGCATTGCTGACCGCGTCGAGCACTTGCTGCCGCGATCCTCCCAGCATCCGCGTGACCACGGCCGTCGTCGCGATTCGCACAAGGATCACATGATCGAGACCAACTCGGTTGAAGGCATTCTCCAGAGCGAGCACTCCCTGAATTTCATACGCCTGAATCGCTGCGGTCAGCACGTCGCGCACGAATAGCGGCGGCTTGCCACCAGCAGCACGCTGTCGGCTGAGGTAGTCGGCACAGGCCAAGATGCCGCCGAAGTTGTCGGACGGATGCCCCCACTCGGCCGCCAGCCAAGTGTCGTTGTAATCCAGCCAGCGGATCATCGTGCCAAGATTAAAAGCCGCCTGCACGGGGTCCAACTTCCAATCCGTGCCGATGACGCGAGAACCGCTGAGCAACACCGCGTTCGGCACGACCGGCCCCAGCAACTTCGTGCATTCGGGAAAGTTCAGAGCCAGCAACGCGCAACCCAGGCTATCCATGAGGCACAGCCGAGCGGTCGCTTGGGCCTCGTCACTGAAAGCCCTCTCGGTGGTGGCGTAGTCAGCGATCTCGGCCAGCAAGGCATCTGGAGGGAGTGAAGAAGGACTCGCGGTCATGGTCGGTCTTGTCGAAAGAGAAAAATCCGGCAGGGACATTTGCCCGCCGAGCACGCCACTCAGCGGCGGGGGGAATATACTGCCCGCGAGTCGTTTTGTCGGTCACGGTTCCAGGTGGCTCATGCACGCTTCTTCCACTTCCAGTTCTCCGGGCCTGCTCTTTCGCGCGGCCGTGGACGCCGAGCGTCCGTTGCAGGTCGTGGGGACAATCAATGCCTACTGCGCGTTGCTGGCCGAGCGAGCCGGATTTCGCTCGCTGTATCTGTCCGGAGCCGGCGTTGCGAATGCCTCATTCGGAGTTCCGGACGTCGGGATCACGACGCTGGCCGATGTCGTGGAGGACGCGCGCCGCATCACCAGCGCGACGTCGTTGCCGCTGCTGGTCGATGTCGACACCGGATTCGGTGACATGGCTCAGACAGTGCGCGAGATGATCCGCGTCGGCGTCGCGGCCATTCATCTGGAAGATCAAGTCGATCGTAAACGCTGCGGACATCTTCCCGGCAAACAATTGGTCTCGGCCGGCGAGATGGTCGATCGCGTGAAGGCGGCGCTCGATGCACGCACCGATCCGGGCTTCGTCGTGATGGCTCGCACCGATGCCGCATCTGTCGAGGGTCTGCCTGCCGCAATCGACCGAGCCGCACAATACGTCGCCGCCGGAGCCGACATGATCTTCGCCGAGGCTCTGACAACACCGGATGAATACCGCCAATTCACGGCCGCCGTTCCGGTGCCCGTGCTGGCGAACCTGACTGAGTTCGGCAAGACGCCGCTCTTCACGCTCGATGAGTTGCGAGAAGCTGGCTTGCGACTGGCACTGTACCCGCTGACCGCGTTCCGCGCGATGAGCGCCGCAGCGGTGATGACCTATGAAACTCTGCGACAATGCGGCACGCAACGCGACCTGATCCACCAATTGCAATCGCGTGCCGAGCTGTACGACGTCTTGAACTATCGCGTCGAATGACCCAAACCCAAAAGTAGTTCGGACGCCTACGTCCGAACAGAAGTGAGACCGGACGAAGGCGTCCGGTCTACAGAATTGTTCCCGGAGACCCACCATGAGCGCATCGACCAACACCGCCGGCCTCGCAGGCATCGTCGCCGGTCAAACGGCCCTGAGCACCGTTGGCAAAGAGGGAGCGGGACTGACCTATCGCGGGTATTCGATCGAAGACCTCGCCGAACACGCGATCTTTGAAGAGGTCGCCTGGCTGCTGCTGTACGGCGAACTCCCGAAGCAGCATGAGCTGGACGAATTCTTGGCGCGTCTGCAATCGCAGCGCGGGCTGCCCGCGCAGTTGAAGGCAGTGCTCGCGCAACTACCGGAGTCGGCTCATCCGATGGACGTATTGCGAACGGCCTGCTCGGCGCTCGGCTGTCTGGAGCCGGAGCAATCCGCCGCCGATCAGTTTCGCGTCGCCGAGCGGTTGCTGGCGATCTTTCCGTCGGCGCTCGTGTACTGGCACCACTTCGCTCGGTCAGGAAATCGGATCGAAACGGAATCGCCGGAACCGACGATGGCAGGCCACTTCCTGCACCTGTTGCACGGCACGCAGCCGACTGCCGAACATCGCCGAGCGTTGGATGCGTCGTTCACACTCTACGCCGAGCACGAATTCAATGCCTCGACATTCGCCGCGCGAGTCACCGCTTCGACGCTGTCCGATTTCTATTCGGCAATCACGTCAGGCATCGGCACTCTGCGCGGCTCGCTGCACGGCGGAGCCAACGAGCAGGCGATGGAACTCATCGAACGCTTCAGCGATCCCGATCAGGCCGAGCAAGGGGTGCTTGCCGCTCTCAGCCGCAAAGAAAAGATCATGGGCTTCGGCCACCGAGTCTATCGAGACCGCGACCCGCGCTCCGACGTCATCAAAGAATTGAGCCGCCGTTTGTCGCAAGCCGCTGGCGACAAGCAATTGTTCGCCGTCTCGGAACGGATCGAACAAGTCCTGCGGCGCGAGAAAAAACTGTTTCCGAATCTCGATTTCTACGCCGCGTCGGCGTATCGGTTCCTGGACATTCCGACGCCATTGTTCACGCCACTGTTCGTTTTCGCCCGCACCGCCGGCTGGTCGGCGCACGTCATCGAACAACGAGCCGACAATCGCCTGATCCGCCCGACCGCCGACTATGTTGGTTCACCGCCGCGATCATTTCGTCCCATCGCTCAGCGAGTCTAGCACGACGCGCAAGCGAGTGATCTTGGTCTGAACCACTCGCTTGCGCGTCGTGCTGGCGTCGGCTCTTGAGGAATTCCACTCAATGCGAAACTGACGCCGCCGCTTTCTCGCCAACGAGCCGGTCTTCGTAGAACCGCGTCAACGCGAACGGTTCGAGAGTCTTCGGCGTCTTGCCCGACACAATCAATTCCGCCATGAGTTTGCCGGAAGCCGGGCCGGCCTTGAAGCCGTAGGTGCCCCAGCCGACGGTCATCAGAAATCCTTTGACGTCCGGCGTACCCCCCATGATCGGCGAGTAGTCCGGTGTCATGTCGCACAGCCCGGCCCACTGCCGCAGGATTTTCACATTGGCCAAATGCGGGAACAGTTCCAGCAGATGTGTCGCCGCTCCTTCGAGAAATGCCAGCGTGCCGCGCAGCGAGTAACTCGCATGGTCGTCCACTTCGGCACCAAGCACCAATTCGCCGCGGTCGGTTTGCGAAACGTAGACGTGCAGCGTCGAAGAGACGATCACCGAATTGAGGAACGGCTTGAGAGGCTCAGTCACGGCCGCTTGCAGCGGATGCGTCTCGATCGGGATTTCGAGACCAACCATCCGGCTAATCAGCCCCGCATAGCCGGCGGTCGCATTGAGGACCGTCTTCGTCTTGATCCGCCCGCGATTGGTGACGACCGCCTCGACTTGCCCATTTTGAACTTCGATGCCGGTCACTTCAGTCTTCTGATGAACGTGCCCGCCGCCACGATCGACTCCGCGAGCGAACGCCCACACGACCGCGTCGTGCCGGATGATGCCGCCCGGCGGGTGATACAACGCCGCCTGAATCGGAAACCGGCTGTGTCCGAAGACATTCAAATCGGGAACGATTCGCTGAATCTCTTCCGGGAAAATGATGCGCGAATTCACACCCATCAGTTGGTTCGTGTTGGCTCGCTCCGTCAGGCCCGTCACGCCCTTCTCATTGTGAGCCAGCGTGAGATGCCCGTGCTGTGAGAACATCACGTTGAATTCGAGGTCGGCCGCCAATTGCTCGTACAACTTGACCGACAAGTCGTAGAACGCGATCCCCTCCGGCGTGCGATAGTTCGAACGCACAATTGCCGTATTCCGTCCCGATCCGCCGAACCCGACGTACTTCGCTTCGAGCACCGCGATGTTACGCACGCCCAACTTCGTCAAATAGTACGCCGTCGCCAACCCATGCACGCCGCCGCCGATGATGACGACGTCATACTGGTCTTTGAGTTCGTGCTCTTGCCACATTCGCTGCGAAACCATGCCGGTCCTCTTCATCCTCTAAAAACGGTATTACGGCAGTCGGCTGTCAGCCATCGGCATCCGGCCGAAAGCCGTGAGCCGATCGCCGACCCGCCTCGGCGGGTGATACCGTTTTTCAACCACGACCACTGATCACGTCAATTCCCGCCGGACGCAAACCAAACTCCGCGCCGGCATCCATCAACACATCCCAAAAGAACTCCGCCGAGTCGCTGCAAACATGCAATTCAAACCGATCGGAGAACCGTCCAAACAGCGTGTTGACACCAAAGATCGGCCCTTGGCAGCACGCCTGCACCGGCAGCGTTCGCTCACGCAGATCAACCGCCGTGACCTTGTTCAAAATCCGCTCCGCATCCGGCCCGATCAGAGCGAGCGACGTCCAACCGCCGGTAACGTCAATCGCTCCGGTGTTTGATGGCACATTGCCAAACACGATCGCGCGGCTCGGAGTCAGCCGATAAACGTGCCGGCCATCGTTACTCTGAATCTTCCGCAGCGGCACATCGACACCGCAGATCGACGTCAGTGCCGCACCGGTTTCTGGTCCGTTGATCTCGAACGTCGGCACATGCGACAGATCGACCAGCGCGTTGCCCGTTCGATCCGGTTGCTGCGAATAACGCACAGCGACTTGCCAGCCGTCGATCAATTCGACGGTCGCACCGGATCGCCGATGCAGGTCGATGAGCGGGCCACGAGCCATGGAAACTGTTGAAGTCATGGTGTTTCTTAATATCCAATCCAAGGCGGCTTTGGACAGGAACATTTGGGACAGGAAGATGATGGCAATGATTCATCTTCCTGTCCCAAATCTTCCTGTCCAATCAGCTTTTCAATTTCGATCCCGATGGATCGTAGAACGGTTCGTCCTGCACGACCGCCGGGATCAATCGGCCGTTGACCTGAACCTGAATCGTCTGACCGTTGCGAGCGAGATTGGCCGGCACCCAAGCGAGTCCGATCGTCCCGCCGACTGCCGGTGAATAACCGCACGATGTGATCCGTCCGCCGAGCTTGCCGTCGCAGAGCACCAGCGACGCGAGATCGGGAATCACAGATTCCGACAGTCGAAAGCCAATCAACTTGTTGCGATCACCGCGTTGCTGAGCGCGAGCCAGCGATTCCTTGCCGATGAAATCTTCCTTGTCGAGCTTCACGATCCACGGCAGATCCGCTTCCAACGGATTCGACAAAGCGTCTGTGTCGATACCGGGCAGCAGATGTTTCTTCTCCAGCCGCAGCACTCGCTGAGCTTCAAGGCCAAACGGCGCGATCGAGAACTCGCGGCCGGCCTCCATGATCGCTTCCCACACATGCAAACCGAACTGGCTGGGGACGTGAATCTCGTAACCGAGTTCGCCGACGAAGCCGATCCGCAGCACGATCGCCGAGACGCCCGCGATCGTGCATTCGCTTGCGGCAAGATACGGCATCGCGTCGGACGAGAGATCGGCATCGGTCAGCTTCTTCAACACCTCGCGACTGCGTGGGCCGGCGAGATTCATCGCGGCATAACTGCCCGACACGTTCGTCATCCGCACGTCCCACTCCGGTCGACCAGCCAGCCACCAGCGGAACCAACTGTCGATCGCATCCGCGTTGCCCGTCGTCGTCGTCAGAAAGAACCGTTCGTCTCCTAACCGCGCGATCGTGCCGTCGTCGAGCAGGATGCCCGCGTCGTCGCAGATCACTCCGTATCGCACGCGGCCGACCTTCAGGTTCGCGAAACGATTCGGGTAGATGAACTCCAAGAACTTGACGACGTCCGCCCCGCGCAGATCGATCTTGCCGAGCGTCGAGACATCAATCACTCCGACTCGTTGGCGCACCGCTTCGTATTCCTGAGCGACTGACGAATAAACCTGCGGGCGTTTCCAATTTCCGGCATCACCCATCTTGGCCCCGGCCTTCTCGTGCCAGGCGTGCATCGGCGTGCGGCGGACCAACGAGAAATGCAGAGCTCGTCCCGCGAGCACTCCCAACGGCAACGGCTGCTCCGGCGGCCGAGCGGTCGTGACGCCGGTCTCCGCAATCGACTGCCCGTTGTGCCGAGCACAAATTGCAATCGACGCCGACTGGCACATCTTCCCCTGACACGGCCCCATGCTGACCGTTGAGTACCGCTTCAGCGTCTCGATGTTCGAATAGCCCTCGTCGATCGCGTCGCAGATGTCTTTCTCGGTGACGTCTTCGCAGAGACAAACGAATTTCTTCTTCGCACCGGATGGGGAAACGTAATGTGCCGACGCCACGGCCTCGCGCTCGATAGGACTTGTACGACCGATGAGACCTATTTGTCCTATGCGTTGCGCCAATTCAACGTCTTGCGGTCGCAATGCAGCGGCAGCCGCCAAGCCTGCCCGTTGCCCGTCCAGCACGGCGTCACGCGGATCGTGCAGAGCATTCACCGCTCCGGCCGAATACATCGCCGGGGCGTGCTGAATCACGATCGCTTGATCGACCGACTCGTCATACCGCAGCTTGCAGCCGTTCTGGTACAGCAACGAATTCGCGGGAGTGAACCCGACGGCTTGCACGATCCAACGGCAGGACAGCGTTTGCCGAGGATGACCGGATAACGGCGCGATGACGACTCCCCCAACGTGCCGCGTTCCACGAGCGGAGACGACTGTGTGACCGCGATAGACGCGGATGCCTTCGAACTCTGGTCGCGAGTCAGCCGGGTGAAAGACACCCAGAAGCTGACTGCCTTGATGGATTGGAATTCCTTCGGCTGTCTCCGGCGGATTGTCTCGCACATCGACAATCGCAGTGATGCGCGTGCCGGCCGCTTTGAGCTGTTTCGCGACGCGATAGCCCTGAGCGTTGTCCGTGACGACAACCGCTTCGCCAGGGAATTGGCAATGATCGAGATGCAACAACCGTTGCACGCCGCTCGCCAGCATCACGCCCGGCAAGTCGTTGTTCTCGAAGACCAGCGGTCGCTCCCAGCAACCCGTGGCGACGATCACCTGAGCGGCTCGCAACCGAATCATCCGCTGGCCTTGTTGGATGCCGAGATAGTTTCCCTCGTAGCAGCCGAAAACGCCGGCCGAGGAAATCACGGTGATGGCGGGATGTTCGGAAACGCGGCGGATCAAGTCACCGACCGTAGGATGGCCGCCCTCGGCCGTCCGCGATGGAGAGTCGGCGAATGCAGAACGGCCGGGGGCGGCCATCCTACTCAACTCTGCCAGCTCCGGATCATGCCGCAGATGTCCGCCGAGTTCCCTCTGTTCGTCGATCAGCGTGACGGAAACTCCCGCCTCAGCCGCCGCGAGCGCCGCGTTCAATCCGGCAACGCCACCACCGATCACGGCGACGTCGGTGAAGAGGTTTTGTTTGTCGTATACGCCCTCCGCACCGTGCTCGCGGTTGATTGTGCCGAGGCCGGCGATGCGGCGGATGAATTTTTCCCAGACCGGCCACATCCAGCGCGGCTTGTACATTCGCTTGTAGTAGAACCCGACTGGCATGAAGTGGTGCAGCTTGTCGAAGATCCGCAGCAGGTCGAACTTCACCGACGGCCACGCATTCTGCGACTTCACGATCATGCCCGGCTTCGCGGCCTGCGTGCAGATGCGGACGTTCGGAGTCCCATCGACCGTGCAAATACAATTCGGGCAGCGGCCCGACATGCACAGCAGCCCGCGCGGACGGTGATACTTGAAGCTCCGCGAGACGATGTGTTCGCCAGCAGCGTGCAGCGCGCCGGCGACCGACTGACCGGACTCGGCACGCACGCGGTGTCCGTCGAATTCAAATTCGATCGTGGCTGGTGGAGGGATTTTGGAATCGACTTGTTGTGGAATCATCGTTGGCAATCTTTTCCAGGTTTCATCACACAGTGCAAAGTGCAGAGTGCAGAGTGAAGACTGCAAAGTGCAAAATGAAAAACCGAACAAGCTGCTTGCTGCTCAACACTTTTCACTTTGCACTCTTCACTCTGCACTTTGCACTGCTCCTTCACTTTTCTCTGGCACCACCGCCTCATCGAACCGCCTCGTCTCCAGCACGAGGTTCGTCCGAGTGTCTCGGCGGACGAGGAACCACAGTTTGCAGGCGGAGCGGTGATACCACCACTCGGTCTGCTCCCCGGCGATGTTCGGCCGGTTGTAGAGATACTCCGCCCATTGCCGCTCGGTCGCCGCGCCCTCCGGCCGCTTTCGCGACGGGCCGCTGTAGTGATACTCCCACACGGGCCGGCATCCGCAGTTCGGGCAGTCGATTTGGAAGGACATCTGGTTGGTCTTTTGGAAGGTTTGGGAAAGCAGTGCAAAGTGCAGAGTGACGAGTGCAAAGTGCAAAATGTCGGGCAGGGTCATTCTTGTTGGGGCGTCCGGTTTCGTTTCGTGCCGTTTGATTTCGCGGTGACGATGGACTTGCCGAGGATATTGACGAGTTGCGTGCATTCGTCTTTGAGCGGGACCAATCGCGACGACGGGAGGAGTTGGCTTTTCACACAGAGTTTGAGCCACACTCGCGATTCATGCAGTTCTTTGAGTGCGATTCGCAGTTTGTGAATGAAGTCGGCGCGGCTCTCAGCGGCACATGCCTCGGCGTAGTTTGGCGCAGCCGACGTGCCGCAACGAACCAATTGACCGGCGACGTGTCGTCCCATCCGAGTATCGGGCAGAGCATCGACGACCTTGCCGCATCGCGATGCGAATTCCAGCAAGCGATCCTCCAAAGCGTCATTCTCAACCCGCGTCGTCGCCATCCCGGTCCCTTCTCCCACATTTTGCACTTTGCACTCGTCACTCTGCACTTTGCACTGCGTCATTTCACAACGACGTCAAATACTGCTCGACTTCCCACGCCGAGACTTGCTTGTGGTAGCTCTGCCATTCGCGGGATTTCAGGTCGATGAAGTCGTCCGCGATCACTCCCAGCGAGGACTTCACTACGGCGTCGTTGCGGAGTTCTTCGACTGCTTCGTTGAGCGATTGCGGGAGCAGCTTGATGCCGGAGTCGTGGATGTCGGCGAGCGTTCGCTGATACAGGTTGCCGAGGTTCGGTTCGCCCGGATCGAGTTTGTTTTCGATGCCGTCCAACCCGGCGGCCAGGAATGCGGCCAGGGCCAAGTACGGATTGCAGCCGGCCGAGACGGTGCGGTCTTCGCAGTGGCCGGGGCCGGCGACTCGGATCATTTGCGTGCGGTTGTTGTCGCCGTAGCTGGCGAACGCCGGAGTCCAGTTGAAGCCGGAGCGGCTGGACGTCAAGCCGGCTCCGACTTGCAGCCGCTTGTAGCAGTTGACCGTCGGGCTGGTGACCGCGCAGATGGCTCGCGCGTGCTGGATGACTCCGCCGAGAAAGTGATACGCCAGCTTCGACAAGCCGAGGCCGCGCGGGTCGGCATGATCGAGGCAAACGTTTTTGCCTGACTCCGCATCGGCCAGATGAAAATGGACGTGCAGGCCGCTGCCGGTGCGGTCGGAGAACGGCTTGGGCATGTGCGTGACGATCGCTCCGTACTTCTTGGCGATCTCGGTGCTCAACATGCGGAAGAAGGTGACTCGGTCGGCGGTGAC
>CAMDPK010000021.1 GCA_945904015.1 Candidatus Kuenenia stuttgartensis
GTTGCGGACTGCTCTCAGGTCAGGGTTGGTTACACTCTTCTCGGCTGAACCGCTGAGTCGAGCCGGACTTGTGGGCAACTGAGTTCAGAAAAGTTCGAGTTGTTGCGGTGCCTCTGAGGGCGACATGCGCATTTTTCCCCAAAAGATGCGCATGCGTTCGAACTGCCGATCCGTGACAGTGAGGATTCTAACCTCACCGTCCGGCGGCACGTTTCGCTCCACTCGCTGAATGTGGACGGCGGCATTTTCTTCGCTGGCGCAGTGACGGCTGTAGATCGAATACTGCGTCTGGGTGAAGCCATCTTCCAACAGCATTTTGCGAAAGTGCGCGTAGTCACGGCGTGACTCCTTCGTATCGGTCGGCAAATCAAACATCGTGACGACCCACATGGAACGATACCCGCTGAGTTGCATGATGGTTGCTCGAATTTGCTTGTAGTGACCGCATTGATGCGGTCATGTCAACGACCCGATGAATCGTGTCACTACGAACTTTTCAGAACGGCCGGTTCGCGAGTTCGCTGGCGACGACCGCTGGCCGTGATCGACGGCGCGACGCGGCCCACGAGCGACTTGTTGACGGCGAGGTCGATTCGACCGATTTCGGATCGAACAGTGCTGGGACATATTCCGGGATTTCGAGTTGATCGCTCTCACCGGCGTAGCACTTCACCAGCGAGGCGACGTAGCGGTGCAATGTCACCATCAACGGCCCCGCTTCGCTGCCAGTGGTTGCTTCTTGGGTCAGCAATTGCAACAGCGCCGCTTTCGTGATCGGCGATAACTCCGTTTGGCTGAGTCGCACGAGTTCGCGCACGCGCGCGTCCACGAGCGGGCGCAGCGGCTCCATCAGATCGTCGGCCAAGCAGAACAGATTGCTGCGGTTGCAGTGCTGTAATCCGAACGCGGGATGCAGCCCGGCCATGACGATGGCCCGCGCGACGGAGGCTCGCAGAATCGAATAGCCGTAGTTCAACAGAACATTGATTTCGTCCGCCCCATCCGCGTTTCGCCGAAATGGGGATAGCACATTGGTTTGTTTAACCCCAACGCCATCGGCGTGGGCGTTTTCGGGGTCGATGACACTTCGCACGCACGCCGATGGCGTTGCGGTTAAACAGGTCGCTGCCAATCGCGAGCGGCCTTGCTCATCATCAGACAACCACCTTGACCAGAACACGCGAGCCGCCTGCGCCTCGTGATTCGTGACATCGCCAGAGCGAACTGTTCGAGCCAATTCCAAGAGCCGTGTCCGTTCGGGACTGCTCGCCGGCAGGTTGTTGGCCTGAGCGCGAATCTTCGCCTGCACGATTTGCCGCCACAGTTGTTTTCGCTGCGGCTTCGACACGGCGATTTGATCGTGCAGCCGCCAGACCACTTCGGAGTGATCCGACATCGGCAACAGCAACCCGGCAGGAAGATGATTCTTGCCGCAGATAACGACCACGGCATCATGTTCGACCAGCGCCGCCAATGCCGAGTGCGTGTACGAGACCTGCGAGTGATCGACGACGACCATCCCCAAGTCTTCGCAAGGAATCGTGGAGACCGGCTGGTGCTCCCGTTCCAAGACCAACTGCCCAAGCCGCAACGACAAATGCGCCGGCTCGCGTGAAATCTCGATCGTCCGTTTGATCATCGCGGCGTTCCTCACCAGGGTGGATCGGAATCGCCTCCGTGCGGACGTAGCTCCTGAAGATATCGACTGACAGCCTACAACCCTCAGCTCAAAACGTCACGAACTATTTTCAGTCGCTCGCTCGGCGAATACGGCCGAGAACATCGACCGCCACTTTGATCCCATCGAAAGTGTTGGGCATTTTGCTCGGACGACCACGTTTGTCCGCCTGCATCCCGGCAAAGGTATGCAGGCGAAACCACATCTGCTGGCTCGTTGCCGCCGCTGTTTCAAACCGGCACAACATTTCGGTGCCATTGTGTTTCAGCAGAACCATTTCGTTCTGACTGAAAGACATGAGAAACTTGGCCTCTGGAATCTTTGGGTGCGTTCGTTGGACGACCGGTTGCCTGCGTTTCACGCGTTCGATGGCGTCAATCATGCTGACGGCGACAAGATCGCGTTTCGGTTTCGCTGGAGTGCTGCCAGGCAATTCAAAAAGCGCGATGTGATGAGTGTTGCCGGGTTTGACGAATGCTGCCCCTTGTCGAATCGGCCGAATGGTTTGGTCGCGTTTAAGCAACCGAACTTTCTTGACGACGTTTGGCTGTGACGAAGTGCGACCGATCTGGCGGGTCATCAATAGCGGTTCCGTCCAAATTTCTTTCGGAATCTTTTTCGCCGTCGCCGTGTCGATCCCTTTCTCTTTCAGTCGAGCGATCACCAACGATTTCACTTGTGGGTCGCGGATGTCTTCAATCATGGCCACCGTGAGCGACTCCAAGGGCTTGCGGTAAACGAACTCCTTTTCTTTCTCGACCCAACCGGTTGCGTGCGGTCGTTCGGCGTCCGTGGCGCGGTGAGGTTTCGAGGTTGGACCGTAAAGTGTTTCCTCGTGCAGCGCGCCGGCCACCTTTCGAGCGACTCGGTGCGACACCAGGATTGTGTTGACCAACTGCTGAGCGTCGTGGCGGAAGTTGTTCCACGGCGGAGCAAGTTGCTGATCGGTTCCGCGCACGCGGGCGAGTTCTTGAAGCCGCTTTCGATTCGTCAGCGCAATTACCAGCGCATCAACCGCGTGGTGGCGGTGGTCTTCACGGTTCTTGAGTTCCAAGCCATCGTCGCGGAGCACGCCGTCGAGACCCCACATGTGGCGCAGCTCGTAAGTGCATTGCCCTTTGCTCGCGACGATGTCGCAGCCCAAGCAGCGGACGTACTCCAGCACCTTGCTGGTGATGTAGGCGGTGTCGGTGAGTTGCCGATTCAGAAATTGATCCAGCTCAACCGTCGGCTGTTGCAGCTTCAACCGTTTGCCATTGCGGATGTCGATGGGAAGCTTCGCCGCACGTTGCAAGATCGCCTCGAACTTTGTCGGTTCCGTTTCGGCCAACCATTCGTGCGGCGTGCGTTGCCCTTTGCGTTCGTTCTCCGAACGAAACACAACGACCTTGTTCGCGAGCGAATTATCGAGGCTCTTGGAGTATGGCAGGATGTGGTCGATATCCACCTCGCCGCCCAGCAATTGCTGCGGACTGATCGGCCGACCGGAGTAGAGGCAGATTTCTCCTTGTTCTTTCCAGAGCAGGTATCGCTCGATGGCGTCTCGCGACACCTTGTAGCCCCAGCCATCCCTGCCAATTTGATTCGCCGCTGCGTCGCGCAGCCGCTCTCGTTCTCTCATGCGGGTGGAATCCTTCGCGCGGGTGAAGCTGGTTCCTTTCACTTCGCGAGCCAATTCGATGTGAATGGCGGCGGGCTTGCCGTACTCGCGAATGACGGCATTGACGACTTTGCGAACCTCGAACAACGCTTGCCGTACCAGCGGATTGACGATGTCGTCGGGAACCAACGGAAGATCATTGCGTTGATTGGGAACTCGCTGGTCAGCTCGAAGATAGCCTGCCTCCGACAACGCCGATGCCTTCCCATCGCGACTCGTCAGGGGTAAGCCACGTTCCAGATGCGGCAGCAGTTTTTCGATCGCCTCTCGCGAGTACGCCATGTAACCGTCGCCGAGGTCCGTATCGATCAGCCGCTCGGCGAGTTCCACTGTGCAGCCCCATTCTGTGGTTGCCTTGCATCGAACCGTCTCTTCGCCGTCGTCAATTAGTGCCCTGACAATTTGAGTTTTTTCGGACTCTGCCCGCGCGTGCCATTTCTTGCCGAACAATTCCTTGTGAGCCAACAAAGCATCGATGGGCATTCCTTGCAGTTTACGTCGATCGCCCGCTTCCAGGTTGAAGCCATCCCCTTCCAGCAGATCAAGACATTTGCGAAGTTCGTCGAAGGTGCGTTCTTTTTTATCGGCCAAGAACGCAATCACTGTGGCACGCTCGTCGGGCTTCAAGTCACGCGGCTCGCCACGCTGCGGAATAATGCGAAGATTGTTGACCTCATGAAGCAATCGAAACCGTTGCGCGGCACGATCCGACTTTTGACATCGCTTCTGCTTCGGTTCCAATTCGCAACGGCCGACGACGGACTTCGGCCAATACAACGCTCGTTGAAAGAACAAGATGCCGTGCAACCCGAATTCACGCAGCAGGCTGTTTGATTTGCGTTTCCGCAGCGGCTCTGGCTCACGCGGGTACGACAGCTTTCCGCGCCGTCCGTATTTCAATTCGTCGATGAGTAGATCGGGATAAAACAGCCGCTGTGTTTCCCAAATCTTCTCGAACTCATCGAGATACATTTGCCGCAGCGTGTGCTTGCCTCGAACTCGGTCGAGTGGGTTCGCGTCTCGTTTGACCGCGAAGTATTGCCCCAACGTCTGGTCGCCCATCTTTCCAGCCAGCTCGCTGATCTCGGCAAGCATCTCGGAATTCTCTTTGGCGCGTGCCCGATCCGCCTTCCGATTTGAGAGAAACCCTCGCCGCTGGTTGAGGTGAATCAGCAATCGGCCAATCTCATGCGGCGTCAGCTTCTGTTCCAACGCACGACGGCGCAGGTCATACGGGTCGAGCGAGTCCAATTCTCGCTGTTGTTCCGGCTCACTTGGCAACAGGCCGCATTCGACCAGCGCTCGCCGCAGCACTCCCTTTCGCCGCGAACGACGAGCAATCTGCCGCCGCATCCCACGAGCGATCCGCCGCTGTTCATTCTTCGGATGCTCGCTGCCGGTTTGATCGCGATCGACTCCTTCCGGAAAAACTCGCGAACCCATCGCGATCAGTTTGCCCAAGGCTTCGTCGATCAAAGTCCAACCGATCGAGTTCGGCCCCAAGTCCAAACCCAAAACGCGAGACATGATGGTGCCTCCAAAGTTGCGAGTCTTGTTGCTTGACAGTTAGCCACAACAGCATAAAGTGCTCGCGGGCGTAACCAACCCTGGCCTGTGAGTCTTTTCGCAACAAGACAAAACATTCGCAGGCACTGCCCTACGGGGCAACCGAGCCGCAACCGCAAGGTGGCGGCTTTTTTCATGCGCGAGCAATTGAAGCCTACTGCGAGAGTCAACAGACGGCTCAGTCTCGTGAATGATCTACCGCCATGGACACGCCCGGCGAAACACTTGCGCGACCGGACGAAACTCAACCGCCTCATCCAGCGGGAAGATCGGCCGAGCACATTGAGTGTGTCCCAAGCTCCGCAGGTTGGCGTTGGTCGATCCCGGCGCGTCCACATTGATGAGCTTCGCGCACCAGTTCGCGAACATGTGCGGCTCGCAATGCGGCGACTTTACGACCACCACGTCGAAATGTCGGGGGTCTTGTCCGTGAGCGTAAAACCACGAGCGATCGAAGAGGCTGACCGGCCGGGTTCCAACCACCAACGTGCAGTTGTCGGATTGCAGCACGGCAGTTTCTCCGGAGTCCCACGGCCAGCCGAACGATTCGCTGCGAAACTTGCCGTCGGAAAGCAGTCGCACTTGAGCCTCAATGGTCAGCGGTTGGAACCGCGCGGGATCGAAGGCTCCGCCAACGGTCGTGCGAATCGTCGCGCCAACTCCGGCGGCAAATGCCTGACGAACCGCTGCGGGATCAACGATCGGAGCCAACACACGGCCGCGGTACTGCTGTCGCAGCAGCTCTCGCAAAATCGCATTGCTGTCGCCCGACGCGCCGGAGCTGGTGGCGTCGGCCGCATCCATCATCACGACGGTTCCCGATTGGACCTCACCTGCCAACCGAGCACTGTCGGTGAGACTGGTCAACGGCACTTGCATCTTTTCGTGATGCTTCCAGAAGCGATTGGCCAGCTCGATCGCATGCGCACGAGCCGCTGCTTCGTCGCCGTCCATGACGACGAAGCTGTTCGTGCGAAGTTCGGGGACGTCGGTAAATGGATTGCCCCACATGACACCCGCTGAGAGCCCTGCGTCGCTGCCTTCAATCTGCTGCGCCAACTGGATGCACTCGCGAATCGAGCCAGTCTCTGTGATGAGTTCATCGCCGCGCACGAGGGCCGGAATCTTCACGCGGGCCGTCACCGGACGAACGCCGCGAGTCAGAATCTTCATCAGCAGCGAGGCGGATCTCGCTCCGGTTTGAAAGAAATCCACATGCGGGTAGGTGTGGTACGCGAAGACCGCGTCGCTGTGTTGCAACATCCGATCGGTCAGGATGCCATGCAGATCGAGCGACACGACGAACGGAATCTGCTCGCCGAGCAAGCGTCGCGCTTCCTGCAACAGAAATCCTTCCGGGTCGTCCTCATTCTCCGCCTGCATCGCTCCGTGCATGGAAAAATAGGCGGCGTCCACCGGACCGACATCGGCCAGGCTGCCGAGGAAGTCACGGCTGAGCCGCTGGAAACTGTCCGCCGCCAGAATTCCGCCAGACGTGTTGGAGCTCGCGCCGAACGTCGGAACAAGTTGAACGTTGTTGGCCGCGTCGAAGACGCTCAGCGCGCCGCAAACTTCCTCGCCGCCGCCGCGGTGGTGATCGAGCAGCGCGGTGCCGCGCACGACTCGAAAGTCCTCATAGCGGCTCGGCATCGGGTTGAACGAAGAGACTTCCTGCTTGCATTCCGCCACCAGAATTCGAGGCATCGTGAACTCCACTGCGTGTGATTTGGGTGGAAAGTCGTCAGACCATATCGCGAGAGTTTCCGCGTGGTCAGCCGGAAGCCTCCGAGAGATTGACGAGTCGTGATTCGCGGGACGAATCGTAGATCGCCTGCATTTTCCGCATGTAGCGAGCGGCTTCGGTGAAGTTGGGGCTTACCTGCCAAGGCTCTCCACGGCGAGCAGCTTGAACGGCAGCGAGAAACTCCGCTTCGACCTGCCACTCATCGCCGACGGAGTCGATGACCTCGTCGACGGTTGAGGCTGCGGAATGCAGCACGACTTGTTTTGCCAGCAGAACTCGGCAAATCGCTGCGGAACCGCAGAGTAGAATTTCGGCACGCTCGTAACCGTCGGCGAGTCCGGTGTGAAATTCTGTGCAGGAAATTCCGCCCGTGAGCGTGCCGGTGATCGAGACTATCTGCGGAATTTGGATTTCGATCTTCTGGCCCTGAGCATCGTGTTTGTTGAACGGAATTGATGTCGTGGCGGTCAACGACGAGTAATCGCCGCACCAAGCATTCAGGGTCTCAGCATAGATACCGACTTGAAGAATGTTGAGTCCCGACAGCTCACGCCGTTCGCGCCAACTGACTTGCTGTGGATCGCGGTTGGCCGAGTTTTCCGCAATCACCACCACTGACGACAGACGTCCAAATCGTTCAGACGCGAGCAGGTTCCGAACCGTTCGCTCCCAACGGACACGGAACGGAGAGGGACAGACCATCGCCACTTGTTGCGGGTGAGCGTTGGCCACGGCCACCATTTGGCGAGCCTCGGCCCAGTCCATGCACATTCGCGCCTGGCAGAAGACGTGCTTCCCGGCCGCGAGAGCCGCTAGCGAAAGCTCGCAGTGCAGATAGGGCCATGTACCGATGAAGACTGCGTCAATGTCGCTCGCCTCGATGACTTGCCGCCAGTTGTCGGCTGTGCGGGCGAATCCCCATTTCTCTTGCACGCGGCGACTGCTCTCCGGCGACCGATTGCAGACCGCGACCAGTTCGACGCCCGGCATCTTCGCGAGGTTTGGCAGATGTCGCTGCTCGCAGATGCCGCCGGCACCGATGAATCCAAGACGAATTGGTTCGGGATCATTCATCGTGTCACACACTTCATGTAATGAGATTAGCCCGACGCGCAAGCGCGGGGTGCGAGCCATTATCCCTCGCTCGCGCGTCGAGTTAGTTTGAAACAGCCAGCCGCAGCCCAGCCAATTGCTCGGCCAGTGGCGGAGTGCTGCTCGTCAGATATTCGTGCGGGGCTGCGCTCACGACCAGGCGGATGAATCGCGGTCCGGGCAACGCGAGGACGTCTGCTGCCCGTGCTTGCCAAACCGCGAGATCACGAAACTCAGCAGCAGACGGAAAGCCAGCAGCCCGCGCGAGGCCGGCATAATCCACGGCGGAACGCGCCGCCGGTGTCTCTTGCCCGCCGGTCACTTCGTAGAGTCCGTTGTCGAGCAGCACGACCGTCAGATTGGTCGCGCCGCTGCCGACGACCGTCACCAGCGATCCCAAACTCATGAGCAAAGAACCGTCGCCGGAAATCGCCAGCACGTCGCGCTGCGGCTGAGCCAACGCCAAGCCCAGCGCCAGAGGAATCGCGCCGCTCATCGTTGACGGGTTGTAATGAAAGTCGAGCGGCCGTCGGCGGAGCTTCGGCCAGATGCGCGCCGAGCCTTGATTGGTGACAACGATCTGACCGTCGCCGCACAGATCGGCCAGCACCTGCAACGCGGCCACAACCGGCATGACGTTGGATTTGTTGTTGAGCGTTTGCATCACGGTGCTCCCTCTGCCATCAGAGCGACACCTGGAGTTCCCGCTGCCTGACAACGTCGATAATGCTCCGCGAGTTTCGGCTTGTCTGTTGGATCGGCGATCCACTGGCAGTCGAGTCCCCACGCGCCGAGGATCGGCTCAGCGAACGTCTTGGCCGTGTCGCGTGACTGCGGCACCAACCAATTGCGGACTCCGATCAGCGAGTAAATCGGCAGCTTCAAATCGAACAACACATTTCGCAGTGCATCTCCCGATTCAAACAACCCGGTCGTCTGCATCACCACCAGAGGTGACTTGCCTCCGAGATGCAGCCCCGCCGCCAACGGCCACGCTTCGCCTTCTCGGCAAACTCGAACCAGCCGCAACCGCGATGAATTCGCGAGCGAATGCTCCCAAGGACCGATCGCCGTATCGGGAACCCACACCACATGCGTGACCCCCAACTCAGCGAAGATCGTTTCAATTTCAGGTCCGGTAAACATGGTCATCCAAACTAACCCGAAGCGTCAGCGAGGGCGAACGCTTCAGGAGACTGTGATCGTGCGATGGAAAGTTTACGAAGCGCCCGCCCTCGCTGACGCTTCGGGTTACTTTTTCACTCCGCCAGCCTCGCTTCCGGCAACGGTTCTGGCACACTGGCTTTCAAATCATCATCGAAGTGCATCAGCAACAAAGTTTGAGGATCAGGTTGGAACGGCTTGGTCGGTGGATCGAAGCGAATGGGATTGAAGGTCTGCTGCGGCCCGTACTCGACTTGCAGATCAGCGTAGCGAGCGACGTTCGAGATGCGCAGTTCGTCGATCGAGAAGGCCGTCCCGGCGACGGCTCGGCTGACGAATTCCATCAGTCGCTTGGCGGTCTTCGGTCCTGACGATGGGCGAGCACTGCTGTAGCCGTCCCAATTCGCGCTGCGGTAGAAGGCCGAGTCGCGGCCATCGATGTAGGTGTAGGTGATCGTTCTCTCTGGATCACCTCGATACGGTGCCCAAACCAGCGCGACGTGAGTCCAATCGTTCAACTTCAGTTTGTTGGGAAGAGGGACCGTGAGCACGCCATTCGTCAACAGGCTGGGCAGTTTGATCGGCGTCAGGCGTTCGTCCCATTGCTTGCGAACCCAGAATTCAATCGTCCCTTGTCGTACGTCGAAGAGGGGCGTTTCGGTTCCGAGTTGATCAGGGATGTGCAGCGCTCGCTTGGGTACGATTTGCACCGCGCTTCCGAAGCGGCCGGGGAGGAATGGTTCGTGGCCGACGCTGCTAGCGTCGGCACTCGTGAATCGAAAACTTGGACCGACGCAAGCTGCGTCGGCCACGGCGGCGGGCGTCACCCAGCACGCAGGCTCGGGACGATCGACGACTCGGAACCAGCCCGGCTTGGTGGCCAACTCGATCCGGACCATGACAGGATGAGATTCCTTCAACTCGAACGTCACCGAGTTGCCGCTCACTTTGCCGAGACGTTCCTGGCCGTCGCGATCTCGCAGTCGCAACGAGGTGGCTTCGGCCGATTCGAGTTTCAAGAGTTGCTCGTCAGCCGCAATCGGCAGCCAGACTGCTTCGCCCGGCTTGAGCGACAGTGGTTGAGCGGCATTCCAAATCGGCATCGCGGAGTTGTTCCAATCGAGCACCGCCAGTTCGAGCTTCGGCGTGAACACATAATGCCCGGCCGGAGCCGTTGCGGGGATCGTCACGCGATGCAGATAGACTTCGTACTGAGCCAGAATCCGGTCGAACGGCTGACTCTCGGAAGCGAATTTCTCGGTCTTCACGACGAAGTCGCGGAACGGCTTCGCATCGGGACCGATGAGCGTCACTCCAGAATCAAAGCCCCACAACGTCGCGTGGAATACTTCGTTGGCGAGCTTCTGAATGGCAATCGTCGTCCGTTGCGGCGGGAGCGGTCGTGGTCCAACTCTCACACCATCCCTTCTCGCCGCATCGAGTGCCCAGATCAGTCGCGGCGTACCGGCAAATGTTCTTGCCGGTGCATACGGATTGTAGATCCGCTCGCCGATCTCTTCGGGCTTCGTCAACGGGTTCGAGTACGGTCGCAGCAGGTCCAACTCCTTCGCGGCGAGCGGCAGGAACCGCGGATCGCGAGTGAAGTAGTACGCGTAGCCAAGATACGAATTGGAGTAGACGCCGACCGACTCGTGCTCGCGGAACGGATCGGCGGCGTAACCGGTCGCGAAGTACCGAGCGAGAATGTCGGGCATACGCGGGTCGTTGGTGACTCGGCTGTACTTCCACAAAGCCGGAACCCAGAAGTGCCCCATTGATGGAGCGTCAGCATGCGCCGGCAGATCGCTGTCCTGCGGTCGCCATGTACCGGTCGCGTGCGGTGGATCGAGAAACGCATCGGCACATTCGCGCAATGCTTGGCCGACGCGCGGATCCCAGGTGTGCTCGTAGAGCGTCGCGAGGCTGAAGAACATCGTCATCTGATGCCGCGTGCCGGAATGAAACGGAGCGTAGTCGCGGATCATCGCGGCCCAACTCTTCGGCGGTGTACCGGCCGCGGTCGGGCGGAACCAAGCCTGCTCGCGATACCACGGCTGCGCGTCGGTCGAGGCGCTTGCCACGCCAGCCAGTTCGCCGAAGTACGTTCGCCAATACTCAATCACGTCGTTGTACCGCTCGTCGCCGGTCAGATAGTACGCGAGCGTCGTCGTCTCCAGAGTCCGGTGATAGCTGGCCCAGAACTGTGCTCCGCCGCGGAGCCAAGCTTCGCCGCGTACGTGATGGCGGACATAGTGCGTCGGGCTGTCGATGCTCCATTCGCCCGGTCGCCAGTGCAGCGTGCGATGCTCCGGTTCGCCGCCTCGCCAATCGCATTCGATGGTCGTCGGCTGGTGCGACACAGCGACATCGACCCAATGATTCTCGGACGGGATCGCCCAGTCGTAGAACTTCCGCTCGCCGGAACGCAGATAGTTCCACCAGAGCTGCGTCTCTTTCCCGTAGGTGTGAAATTCAAACCGCCGCGAATCGGCGAAGAACTTTTTGGTCTCGGCATCCCAGTGGTAGCTGTAATGCGGCCCTGCTCCGAATAGCCACCAACCGTAATCACCGAACTCGTCCTGCACTTGCCGAGACAGGTCGAAGATGCGATCCACGGCCGCTTCGCCGGGTGAATCGTTCGGTCGTGCCGCGAGCGGGCCGAAGACATCGGTCGAACAATTCCAGGCACCGCTCGCCAACGCCAGTGGCTGTGACGCGGCAAGCCGGCCGTATTCAGCGCCCTCATCGCGGCGACTGGCAGGCCCGAAGTGCAGCCAGAACTCGTGGTGCTTGTTGATCCCCAAACCATCGGCCGCGCCGCGTTTGATCGCGGGGACATCCGCGAACAAGAAAAACGGTTCGAGCGGACTGAGAGCGGCTTTCTCTTGGCCGGCGCGGAGATACTTCGCACCGCCCGCCCCGAAGAACTGCTCGATCCCTGCTGCGCCGAAATCCAACTCACCACCGCGCGGACTCCACAGATGCAGCGTCAATTGATTCGGTGTCGCTTTCCACTCTTTCGGAAACTGCTGCCAGAACCAACGCAGCGAGCCGGTCACGCTACTGCGGTCGTCGGACGCTTGCAGCCATTCTCCCATCCGTTCAGGTTGAGTCAGCGTTCTCGTCTGTTGTGCGGACGTTTGGACGACCGCAGCCTCGTGCTCCAGATTGCCGTAGTGCCGGAACGTCTTCTGAAAGCTGGAGACCGACTGTGTGTCGGCTTGCCATGCCACATCGAGCGGCTGATTTCCCGCCTCGCCAGACGCATCGACCACGACGCGACGTCCGGCGGTTTTCACTTTCAGATCGAGTGCAAAGCCGATGTCGGCGAATCGCGTCTGCTTCGTCGAGCCGATGAAGCCCAACTCGTCGATCACTTTCACCAGCGGCAGGCCGGCGAAGAAATGATAGCGCGTCCGGTACTTGGCAATTCGCTCACCACCGGGTCCGGTGTAGAAGCCATCGACTCGCACGCAGACACGCACCGGACCGGACGATTCGACGACCACACGCCGGTCGATGCCATCGCGCGCACTCGAAAACCGCTGGCCGGTTTGATCGAGGTAGTAGTGCTCGCCGTCCGCCGCACCAGCCGCAACGAGTTCATCCGGAACGGCCTGACCATCTCCATTCAAGTCGGCGGAAATCGTCCGCAACGCGGCTGCACCGGCAGCCGAAAACTCTGCACGCAGTGCTCCAGTCGAAACTTTCACTGCGACGTCGCTCGCCTCAATGAGCTTTTTCGCCAACTGCTGGCGTACGACGTCGTCGCCAAACTCCAGCGCGTATTTGCGTCCTGGTTCGGCCACGAAGTCGATTGTCAGCCACCGCACGCTTTTCCGTTCTGCATCCCAAGTCGCGGCGACTCGTGCTTGCAGTGGTTGCTCCGCTCCGCGATCGTCGATCAGGCGACAGTGCTCGGCACTGGTCAGCTTCCCGCGAGGAAACGGCACACCAGTCGTCATCGGCCAAGCGGCCTTGCGGTCAGCGAATGGTTCGTCGATGACCAGTTCCACTCGCGTCGCCGCCGTGGCGAAGTTCTGAGGAACGCAAAGTTGAGCCGAGAGGAGGCCGATTGCCACGAGAATCGAAGTGCGATGCGGCATGGCGAATCTCATGAGAACCTCGGTGGGTAAGACAGCGAGCGACTCGGCGAAAACGAAGATTCGTGGCAGGCATGCAGAGTTCTATCAAATGTTGAGAAGCAGGAGCACTCTTCCGACTCACGAACGCATGGCCATCGTCTGAAGCAGGCGAGCCAGCCGTGGTTCTTCCGAGCTTGCGGCGGTTGCAGCTATAATCTCGCCGCTTTTGCTCACACCTTTTGAGGAGACAACAATGGATAGCCGCGAAGCGATCAAGAGTTCAATCGGCACCGCCGATTTTGTGGCGATTGGATACCTCGCCGATCTGACGGATCAGGATTTCATGCTGCGTCCGCATCCCGGATGCAATCACATCAATTGGCAGATCGGACATCTCGTCGCTGCCGAGCACGGCATGATCAATCAAGTGGCCCCAGGAGCCATGCCCGCTCTGCCGATCGGGTTCGCCGACAAGTACACGAAAGAGACGGCGACCTCGGATGACCCCACGAAGTTCGTCAAAAAGGATGAACTGCTACGAGTCGCCAAAGAGCAACGCGTGGCGACGCTCGCAGCTTTGAGCAAGGTTAGCGATGCCGATCTCGATCAACCCACTGGCGTCGATTACGCGCCCACGGTTGGAGCGATGTTCTTGCTGCAAGGCTGCCATTGGCTGATGCACTGCGGCCAGTGGGTCATCGTCCGCCGCAGTCTCGGCAAACCGGCACTGTTTTAGAACGCAACTTGGCTCACCCCTTTGAGCGCCAGGATCTGTCGCACTTCGGTCGGTGTCGCGATCTCCAACGAAAGCTCGGCCAGGATGCCGCGAATCTTGCGGACCTGGTCGGCGTTCGATTTGGCCAGTTCCCCTTTGCCGAGGTAGAGGTTGTCTTCCAGGCCGACTCGAACGTTGCCACCCATGATCGCGCCTGTGGTGACGAAGTTCGTTTGATGCTTTCCGGCTGCGAGAATCGACCAGACGTAATCGCGTCCAAAGAGCTTGTCGGCAATGCGGCGCATGTGCAGCAGGTTTTCGATATCGCAGCCGATGCCTCCCAGGATGCCAAAGATTGACTGCACGAAGAACGGCGGTTTGGCCAAACCTCGATCGACAAAATAGGCGAGGTTGTAGAGATGCCCGATGTCGTAGCACTCGAATTCAAATCGCGTGCCGCAGCCTCGGCCGAGCTTTTCGAGGATCGTCTCGATGTCGGCGAACGTGTTCTTGAAGATGAAGTCGCGAGTCCGTTCGAGGTACTGCGGCTCCCAAGGGTGTTGCCAGTCCGAGAATTTTTCGATCGCGGGGAACAAGCCGAAGTTCATCGACCCCATGTTGCACGAGCACATCTCCGGTTGCAGTCGCAGCGGTGCGGCGAGCCGTTGCTCGACCGTCATGTTGTGTCCGCCGCCGGTGGTGATGTTGATGATCGCATCCGTTCGCTGCTTGATCTGCGGCAGGAATTCCAAAAAGACTTCCGCGATCGGAGTCGGGCAGCCGGTCTGCGGATCGCGAGCGTGCAGGTGCAAAATCGCCGCACCGGCTTCGGCCGCCTCTACCGCGCTGGTCGCGATTTGGTCGGGAGTAATCGGCAAATATGGGGACATCGTCGGCGTGTGAATCGCCCCCGTGACCGCACATGTGATGATGACTTTTCGAGTCTCTGCCATCGTTTGACTCCCGGCTGACTGGTCGGTTGACGGCCGCTTTCGGCCGCAGGATCGGGTGAGGATCGTAACGGCAAGTAGCGGATGCGTCTCGCATCCGTCGTGGTACAGATTGGCGAGCGGAGAACGTCAGTCCTCCGAGTGATCCAGCCAAAATCCTCGGGGGATTCACTTCCCCCGCTCGCCAAGCTGTACCACGACCCGCGCACCCATCGGCAACGGGATGTTGTGACATCGTTTGGCAAACTCTGACGGTCGCGGTGACTCGTTCGGTCCGGATAGATCTGCGACCGCCTGAATCGCCTGCCGATGTTTCGTAGCCCGCAAGGTCACGGTTCGGATTTTGGCGGACTTCGATGATCGTGACGATCGAATCAATTGTTCGCGTCAGCTTCGACGATCTCTGGAGAGCTAAGTTCCGCGACATGGGTCGCAATCTGACCGGTAAGGACGCCGCACGTGAGTCGATACTCGTCGAGACTGCCCCTTGCGCCATGCGCCCACAATCGTTGGCGGGCGTTGAGCATGTGTCTCTTTGCGTCGCTGGCTCTCGTGGGCTGTTCACACACGTCTTCCACGACAGGGCATTCGTTTGCCACAAAACAACCAGAAGCCGACGGGGACATGGTCTCCGTTTTTGGCACCGTCGGTTGGACCGATACCGGCATTGAGGTCACAGAGGGTGAGCCGATTTCAATCTCGGCCAGCGGACGAGTGATCGTGCGACAATCGGATCGCTGGGGGCAGAAGTTCGAAGCGACCGTCAATCCGGAAGGAACATTCCTCGTTCACGACGGAATCCAAGATCAGAATTTCCCGCTGCCGAGCGGCAATCATGGCCCGGCTCCCTGCTTTTGCCTGATTGGCCGGATCGGCGATCAGGGCAAACCGTTCTTCGTCGGCAAGTCGAAAAGTTGGCCGGCGTCAGCGAGTGGCCGGCTGCAACTCGCCGTCAACGATTTCGATCCCAGCGACAGCGAAGGGGCCTTTCACGCGCAAGTTTCGCGGCCGAAGTTGGTGCAGCCGATGAGCTACGAAGAAGTCGTCCCCGCAACCGACAACAGCGGTTCGCCGTTGCCGAACTGTCAGGCGGTTGTCTTCTACGTTGATGGCTTGCGACCCGATGTCGTGCGCGAGATGGCGACGATGGGACACCTGCCGAATATCAAGTCGCTGTTTCTCGACAACGGCTGCTGGATGTCGAACTGCTTCACGGCGTTTCCGTCCGACACGATCACCTCAAACGGGACGATGTGGACCGGCTGCTTCTCCGACCGTCATGGCTTGAAAGGCCAAGTGCGGTTCTGCCGCGAAGGGCTCTCGTCGCAATCCTATCTTGATCCGCTCGGCCCCAGCCGCAGCGCGCGATTGCTGTCGCCGCAAGGATTGGATCGAGCGCTGGTGGATGGCCAATCGACCGCGCGAAAATTGATCTACGGCGGCAAGGAAGGACATCACTGGAAGCACTCGCTGACCAGCGACATCAAACCGCTGTACGAGATTCTGCGAAACGAAGGCCGCGATTGGGCGACCGGGGTGTTGCCGATCATGACCGAAACGCCGCCGCCGCTGTGGAGCCGCAGTCTCGCTCGGACGGTGCCGTACTTCCAAGCCAACGACGCCTGGAAGTACATCGACGACGCGAACGCCAACTACGCCGTGCGACAGCTCATGCCGCGCGAACAGCCGGTCATGATCGTCTGGCTTCCGGAAACCGATTCCGTCAGCCACAAAGAATGCCGAGGCCAATTCGGTGCGACTCGGCGAACGATCTCGCGCGCCGATCAGCTCATCGGGCAGATCGTCGCCGAGTTCAAAGCTCAGGATCGATTGCGCTCGACCTACTTCTGCCTCGTCAGCGATCACGGGCATCACGGCGGACGAACCGGACACCTGTCGCTGTTCGACTTCGCTCACGAGCTGTTCTATCGCCCGCGCGAACTCGACGCCGACGGACGCTGGACCGGCGGCGGACTGGGCGTCACGGTGCGGCAACATCGCGAGCGTGCTCATCACGACGGCGACGGCGGTCGCGAATTCGTCTTCATCGACGGCGACTCCGACGGAGCTGCCCGCATCTATTTCCCGAAGGGCAATTACCGCAGCCGGGACTGGTCCGGACCGAATCGCCCCGCAGATTTGCTGGCCTATCGGCTCGCCGAGCATTTGCCTCCGATCAATTTGGTCGACTTCCTCGCCCGCGCGGAATTCAATAACCCCGAAGGCCAACAGCAAGAGCGTGGCCGCAATGAGCCGGCTCGATTGTTTGATGAGTTTACGAATCGCCAACGAGCGATCGACCTCGTGTTGATGAAGCTCGGCGAGAATTCCGTGCTGGTGACGACCTCCGATCGCGGTTCGGCTGTCATCGAACGGCAGCCGCTCGAACGCACCTCGACCGATGCGGTTCGTTGGCAACTGCGATACTCCGTTGTCACCAACGTGCAGCCGGCCGCCGATGGGCAAGTCACCTTCGATGTCGTCGAGCATCCACTGCGCGATCCGCTCGGACTCACACAAGCGGTCGATGGCACTTTCCTCCGCGAATGGCACAACGAACGCGAGTGGCTCGAAGCGCAGACTCCGACTCAGTATCCCGATTCGGTGGTCACGCTTTCGCGGCACATGCTCTGGCAGAACAACATCGCTCCGCAAGAGGCGGATGCCGCTCCCGACTTGGTCATCACCGCGCGACCCGGCTGGTACTTCGGCAACAACAGCTCACCCGGCACGATGCACGGCTATCCGTTGGCCGATGCGATGCGCGCCTGCATGTTCGTCGCCGGTCCGAACATTCGCCGAGGTGCCCGCATCGACGCCCCCTGTCGATTGGTGGACCTCACGCCGACACTGCTCGACATGGTGGGGAGCGGCACTCGCATGGACCACTTCGACGGCCAACCGATTCGAGCGATCTATCAACCCGCGACGCCGCACTTGCCGACGCCGATGTTCTCGCGGCACATCCAACAGACACCGCTGCCGATCCAAACCGCAGCGGCGGATGACGTGGACGGGCTGGCCTCGAAGATCGCACAGCTCAGCAGCAACGGCGACATCACCCTGACCTCCGGCCAAGTCATGCGAGCCGTCTTCTGGGACTCGGTCGATCTGAAGGCGTGGCAGCCGGTCAGCTACGAACCGGTGGCCGAGTACCCGGACCAGCCGCTGACGATCAACCATCCCGCCAGCCCCTACGACCTCAACAATCTCGCCTACAATGCGGTGCTGCTGACGGAACTGAGCGTCTTTCGCATCATGGACGATGTGGTCTCGCCGCTGACTCGCGGCAGAAGACCCTTCATGACCGCGACCGATCGAGTGGACTCGGCTCTGCGACACCACCGCAGCGAATGGGTCTCCGAAAGTGCGAACGTCATCGACCTGACCAACGCGACGATCTGGGACTATCAGCTCACGTCGCAAACCAACATGCGCCGCATCGACTCCGCCGTCGACTACGTCCAACATCGCAGCCAAGCCGTCGAACGACAAATTGCTGATGTCGCAGAGCAACCACAACTTCCTGGCTCGCGACTTTTGCACGGCTCCGTAGATGCCACGCAAAAAGGGTTTTGGAATCTGTACGGCTTCGGCCAACGCACACTCGTGCAATTGCTCGACGAGACGCTGATTCAAAGCCTCGAGAATTCGACAGATCGCACGCTGAACGCAGCCCGCCCCATGCCCGCCGAAGTTCGATCTGCTCGCCGTCAGGCACCGGACAATCCGGCGCTGCGCTGAGCGTCTTCCTGCTCGATCCACTGAATCGCCGACAGAATCCCTTCCCAGGTGTGTTCGGTCGCCTCAGCCGAAATTGGCAACCCGACCTCCTGGCACGCGGCCGAAGTCACGGGACTGATGCTGGCGATCCGAATCTGTCCGCCGAGTAGCGATCGCGCCGGTTCGGGAATCAAGCGTGCCACATTGCGAGCAATCGCGGGGCTGCTGACTCCGATCCAGTCCAGTTGCCCGGCAACGAACCGCTGGTTGACCTCGTCCGGCCACACGGCCACATCCCGATGTTGATAGACGACGATCTCCTCAAGCTGTGCTCCCGCCGCCGTCAACTCCGTTCGCAAGACATCGCGCACGCGATTGGCTCGCGCCCACAAGACTCGCTGGCCACTCACCTGCGGACACAATGCAGCGGCGAGATGCTCTGCCCGATACGACTCCGGCACAACATCCGCCCGCAATTGAAACTCGCTCAACGCGGCAGCCGTCGAAGGACCAATCGCCGCCAGCCGAGCCTTTGCGAGCCGCCGAGCATCTCCGCCAAGTTCCCACAACCGGCCGAGCAACGCCCGCACACCGTTCGCGCTCGTGAAGACAATCCAATCGAACTCGTCGATGCGCCGCAGCACTTCATCGACCGAGTCCCAAGTCTCCGGCGGATCAATCTCCAACGTCGGCATCAGGACCGGTTCGGCACCCAACTCGAAGATCCGATCGATCTGGGTATCCGCTTGCTCATCCGCGCGAGTCACACCAATCCGACGACCAAACAACGGACGCTTCTCAAACCACGCGAGCCGTTCACGCTGTTGTACGCACTCGCCAACGACGATCAACGACGGCGGACGCAATCCCGCCAATGAAACTTGTTCCGCGATCGTCGCCAATGTTGCCGTCACGGTTTGCTGCGACGGCCAGCTCGCATGACTGATGACCGCGACCGGCGTGCTCGCATTTTTCCCCGCCCCGATCAGCGATTCCGCGATCTGCTTGAGTCGATGCCAACCCATGTAGAAAACCAGCGTCCCCGGAAACGCAGCAAGCACCTTGTAATCCAAACTTGGAGCGTCCTTCGTCGGATCCTCGTGCCCCGTGATGAAGGCGACCGCCGATGCGTGATCGCGATGAGTCACCGAGAACCCCGCGTACTCCCCCGCAGCAACCGCTGCCGTCACCCCCGGCACGACCTCAAAGGAAATCCCCGCCTCTGCCAACGCCGCCGCTTCCTCGCTGCCACGTCCGAAAACAAACGGATCGCCACCCTTCAACCGAACAACGATCTTCCCCAACTTCGCGGCCGCAACCAACCGTTGATTGATCTCGTCCTGATCCAGATGCCGCTCACCGCCTGCCGACACCCGGCACGTTCGCTCGGCTTTCGCCTTGGAGTACCGCAGCAAAATCGGATTCACCAAACCGTCGTACAACACGACATCCGCCCGCCGCAGACATTCCAATCCGCGCAACGTCAGCAGCCCCGGATCTCCCGGCCCAGCTCCCACCAAGTAGACCATTCCCACGGATGCCGACACGAGAAACCTCACTTAACGATTGGTTTGTGGCAGAGCGTATCGGTGCCACAACCAACGAAAAAGCCCGATGGCTTCGCTGCCATCGGGCTTGATTGGGATTCTTTCGTCGAATTACTTCTTGCTTTCGACGGCGAGACGAGTCGGCTCACCAACGAATTCCAAGTATGCTAGCTGGGCCGCATCGCCCAATCGACGCTTCGCGATGTGAACCACGCGAGTGTATCCACCCGGTCGATCCTCGAATCGCGGTGCAAGCTTATCGATCAACAAAAGGACGACATCATTGCCTCGCAGCACATCAAACAACCGGCGACGATGGTGAATGTACTTGGCCTGAGCCGTCAGCCATGTCTGACCAGCCTCGGTTGCTCGCCATGTTTTATATTCGTCGGTACCACGAGCGTGCGGGCAAGCGATTTGATTCGCGTCATCCCGGCACTTCTTCGCTTTCACCGCCGTCGTGACCAGTTTCTCGACAAACGGGCGAACTTCCTTGGCCTTTGCCAAAGTCGTCCGAATTCGGCCATTGGCTTTGGCCGCTCCTGCCGCCTCTTGGTCACACGTCAGGATCAAACAGCGAGCCATATTGCGCATCAGTGCATGACGATGCGAACTATTCCGTCCCAGATGTCGGCCCCGAAGTCTGTGCCGCATGATCGATCACCAAAATCTTTCTTCATCTCAATGCGCCGGTTGTCGCTCTTTGTCCGGCTTGTTCCGACCGATCGTTACCTCGCGGCGAGCGACCGGGACACTTTCATCCCCAGACGGAGACCAATCACACTCAAACGCTCACGGACCTCAACCAGCGTGGTCTCGCCGAAGTTCCGCACTTGCAACAACTGGTCCTCACTGCGAGTGACCAAGTCGCGGATCGTGTTGATCCCTTCCGATTCCAGGCAGTTCGTCGCGCGAACGGATAAATTTAACTCCGCCAAACTTTGATTGAGCTTCTCTTCCAATTCCAAATCGACGGGTGAGTACCCGGTCGAGTCCAGCATGCCACGCAGTCCGCCTTCGGGACTGATCTCAGCACCCGCCTCACGAAACGAGACAAACGGAGTGAGGTGCTTGCGAAGAATTTTCGCTGCCTCCACGACAGCCATCTCCGGCGTGATCGTCCCGTTAGTCCAGACCTCCAGGTTCAGCTTGTCGTAATTCGTTCGCTGACCGACTCGGCAATCCTCGATCTTGTACCGCACACGAACGACCGGTGAGAAAATCGCATCGAGCAACAAAAGTCCCGGTTCCTCGTCATGCGACGCATGATACTCGGATGCCGGGATGTAGCTGCGCCCATTCTCAACAGTCAGTTCCATGTTGAACGGCACGTCGTCGGTCATTGTGGCGACGATCAAATTTTTGTTGAGCACCTCAACCTGGTCGCTGCAAATGATGTCGCCAGCGGTCACGACACCACGTTGATGCCGCTCGATTCGCAACGTCTTCTGCGTTGAACTGTGATTTTTCACCACGACCGATTTGATGTTCAAACAAATGTCGGTGACGTCCTCGACCACGCCGGGAACCGTCATGAATTCGTGCTGCACGCCTTGGATGCGCACTTTCGTAATCGAACTACCTTCCAAACTGGTCAGCATGATCCGCCGCAGGCTGTTGCCAATCGTCGCTCCGAAACCGCGTTCAAACGGCTCGGCGACAAACATGCCGTACATCGGAGTGGCCGTCGTCGGGACCAACTGTACTCTGCTCGGAAGTTCCAGACCTCGCCAACGAATTCGCATTGCCAACCTCCAACTAAAACTACTTCTCAAAGTCAATCAAACCGCCGAACAGCCTATCCAAAAAATCGTTAACTACACGCGACGCTTCTTTGGCGGACGACAACCGTTGTGTGGCAACGGAGTAATATCCTCAATCGAACGAACTACGATGCCGGAAGTTTGCAATCCTGTAATCGCGCTTTCACGGCCGGAACCAGGGCCATTAACACGCACTTCCATTTCGCGGACCCCGAACTTCGCAGCACGTTCCGCACAAATTTCCGCCGCTCGCTGTGCGGCAAATGGAGTGCTCTTGCGGCTGCCTTTGAAACCAGCCGTGCCAGCCGTAGCCCAACACAGGACATCTCCAGCCGGATCAGTGACTGTGACGATCGTATTGTTAAATGTCGCCTTGATGAACGCGATGGCCTTGTTGACGTGCCGTCGCACTTTTTTCTTTCCTGCTGCCACTGTTCCGCCTCTCTGCTGAGTTCGTTGGAGTTCCGCCCTTTGGCGGTCGACCCATGAAAATCAATCCAAATTCCTCGCCCCCGATTAGTGCTTCATGTCCTTGACGCCCTTCTTGCCGGCCACTGTCTTCTTCACGCCTTTTCGAGTTCGCGCATTCGTACGCGTCCGTTGACCTCGCACTGGCAAGTTGCGCCGGTGCCGCGTCCCTCGATAACTCTTAATATCCTTCAATCGACCAATGTCTTGCTGAATTGCGCGGCGCAACTGACCCTCGACCATCACTTCCTTGTCGAGGAAGCCGTTAATCTTGGCGATGTTGTCGTCGGTCAGTTGAGACGCCTTAATCCGCGGATCGATGCCAAGTTGATGGCACAACCGCAGCGCGACCTTCTGACCGACGCCATACAGGTACGACAACGAGATATAGACGAACTTGTCGTTCGGAATATCGACACCTTGGATACGAGGCATCGCGGCTCCCTTTAACCTTGTCGCTGCTTGTGACGTGGATCGAGACTACACACAACATACATGCGACCGCGACGCCGCACGATTTTGCAGCCCTCGCAGATGCGCCGAATACTCGACCGAACCTTCATGACAACCTCAAACTTCCTAGCCCTCAGTCAGCCCCGCCTGATTCCGCACCAGCAAATGGCTGTCAATGCGCGAGATCAGATCAATAGACACTGACACCACAATCAACAACCCCGTGCCGCCATAGAAACCGGCGATGACGGGATCCACATTGACCACTTTGCTCACAATGCTCGGCAGAATCGCCAACAAACTCAAGAACCCTGCTCCCACGAAGGTCACCCGAACGATGACTTGCTCCAAGTACTTCGAGGTACGGTCCCCAGGACGATATCCCGGAATGAAACTGCCGTAGTCCTTCAGATTCTGAGCGATCTCTTTGGGATTGAAAGTGACTGCCGCCCAGAAATACGAGAAGAAGAAAATCAATCCGGCGTAACTCAGATAGTACAGTGCCGGCAAACTCACGAATTGGTTGAAGTATGGAATATCGATCCGCTCCAGCAATTGATGGTGCAAATAACTAGGAATCATCAACAGGCTCGACGCAAAGATGATCGGCATGACACCAGATTGATTGAGCTTGAGCGGGAGAAACTGCTCAGAACCACCAAACATCCTCCGGCCGCGAACATGTTTCGCACTCTGCACCGGGATTCGCCGCTGAGCCTGCGTGACAAACACAACTGCCAGGACAATCGCCACAAACAAGCCAATGAGGAGCAGAATCCGATCAATCCCATTGTCAGATCCGATGGACATCCCACGTTCAAGCACAGGCTTTGCAAGATTAAAAACAGCAGAGGGCATCTGAGCCATGATGCCAGCCATAATCAACAAACTGATCCCATTGCCGATTCCAAAGGCGTCAATTTGCTCGCCGATCCACATCAAAAACATTGTTCCAGACGTCATCATCACGGCGGTCGAAAGATGGAAGATGAAGGTGTCGTACTCCGCCAAAACCATGCCTTGTCCAGTCACGCTGCCGGCCGACATTGCCTTCACCCAAAAGAAACTCTGCAACAGACTGACGATCACCGTAATTTGCCGAGTGAGCTCATTGATCTTACGCCGCCCGGACTCGCCTTCCTTCTGAAGGCGTTCCAACGGAGGATAGACAGTCGCCAACAATTGGAAGACGATCGAGCAGGAAATGTAGGGCATGATTCCCAGCCCGAAAATCGTGCTGTAGCCAACTTGTGACGCCGAAAACAGCGACGCCGTTTGCAAGATTTGTCCGAGCGGACCGCCACCGCCGGACTGCAGTTTTTCAATATTCTGCTGGACGAGTTCTTGGTTGACGATCGGCAGCGGAACCCAAAATCCCATGCGATACACCGCCAGCAGCACTACTGTCAGCAGTAGCTTGCGACGAAGATCAGGGATCGACAGGATCGCTACGAGTTTCTGGATCATCACTCACTCAAAGGGTATTTGCACCCTCGCGTCAAACGCCGCGCGTTGGCCACACGGACAACATCAACTAGCTCAGCACCACTTTGCCGCCAGCCGCTTCAATTTTCTGGGCCGCACTGCGGGTCACATGACTCGCTTCAACCGTCAATGCCCGCGTCAACTCACCTCCACCTAGCACTCGCACGATTTGACTGCGCCGCGGAATGAGTCCGGCCGAAATCAGTGCGTCCATATTCACCACCGAAACACCTGCATCCAACTTTTCGAACGCCCCAATGTTCACGATCGCGATCTTCTTCTGTGCCGAATAGTCTCCGGCTGAAAACCCACGTTTCGCAACCTTGCGAAACATCGGCATCTGACCACCTTCCTTGACTAAATATCCCTTGGCACCCGAGCGAGAACTTTCGCCCTTGTGTCCTCGACCAGAGGTCTTTCCGTGACTGCCGATACCACGCCCAATGCGCTTGCGATTGGGGCCTTGACGGCCGGCTGCGGCGGTGACTTCGTGAATGTACATTTCAAATATTTCCCGAAACAGATGCTTCTACAACTGCACGCCGCGCAACCGAGCCACTTCATCCCGAGTCCGCAAAGACTTGAGCGCCTCGAACACTGCTTTGACCAACGTCAACGGGCAATTCGAGCCAAAGCTCTTAGTCAATACGTCGGTGATGCCGACCGCGTTCATGATCGAGCGAACCGAACCGCCGGCGATGACGCCAGTTCCGGGACTGGCTGGAATCAACACGATGCGGGATGCTCCGAAACGCCCCTCGACTCGGTGTGGAACCGTTTGATGAACGACTTGGACCTTGATACGCGTCCGCTCGGCAGCACGAGTCGCCTTTTCGACAGCGATCGGAACTTCCGGCCCTTTTCCATAGCCCCAGCCAACTGTGCCGCGACCGTCACCGACCACGACCAAGCCCGCGAAGCTGAAACGGCGGCCTCCCTTTACGACACAGGCACAACGCCGGATTTGCAGTGTGTGTTCGACACTGTCGGATCGATTTTCTGATCGGTTGTCGGATCGTTTTTCTGCCACAGTTCCCCTCGCGATTCACTCGACTAAAACTGCAAACCTGCCTCACGAGCACCATCGGCCAGCGCTGCCACACGCCCATGATACTTGTACTGTCCGCGATCAAATACCACGTTGGTAATTCCCAACTGAACACATCGTTCACCGAGCGTCTTGCCAATGACAGTCGCAGCCACGACGTTTCCGCCGTTCTTCAACTGGCCGCGCAAATCCTTTTCGGCACTACTCGCGGCAGCGACAGTCTTACCGGACGCGTCATCGATGACTTGCGCGGAGATGTGCTTATTACTGCGGAACACCGACAGGCGCAATCGGCCGCTCGCAGAGCGGCGCACTTGATTGCGCACGCGCCACGTTCGACGTTGTCGGCTACGTTGAAGAGATTTTGTGATCGACATGTCTGCACTTCGTTGCAATCGGGCATCGACGCGACGCCGAATCTATGTTTGACAGAAGTTACTTGGCTCCAGCGCCAAACGCCTTACCAGCCTTACGGCGGATGAACTCGCCGGCGTACTTGACCCCTTTGGCTTTGTACGGATCGGGGACACGCGACGCACGCACCTGAGCGGCGAATTGACCGACCGCTTGCTTATCAACACCGGAAACGACCAAGTGCGTGTTGTCCGGAAGAGAAACTGTGATATCGGCGGGAACGTCGAAAACGACCGGCTTTGAGTAGCCGACCGACAGTTCCAACTTCTTTCCCTTGAGTTGCACCTGATAACCAACGCCGTTGAGTTCCAGTCGTTTCTCGAAACCGGAATGAACCCCGGTGACCGCATTGTTGACGAGCGCTCGATACAGGCCGTGCAAGGCACGCTCGGTGCGACCAGTACCGTTCACCGAAACATTCAACGATGTTCCGTCCTTCGCGACACTGACCACAGGATGCAACGATACCGAAAGTTTGCCCTTCGGACCGCTCGCGTTGACCTGACCCGCAGTCACATCAACAGTGACGCCGTTCGGAACAATCACTGGCATTTTTCCAACTCGTGACATTTCGCCGCCCGCACTAATTTCTTGTCGGGCAGGTCTTCAACCTGCCAAGTTTTTTAGTGACAGGCTGAAAACCTGCCCCGTGAATTTGCTACCAAATCTCCAGCAGAGCCTCGCCCCCGATTCCTTTTTCCTTCGCTTCACGATTGCTGAGCACGCCTTGATTCGTCGAAAGGACGAGGACACCCATCCCGCCGAGCACCCTCGGCATATTCTCGCGGCCAAAATAAATCCTGCGGCCCGGCTTGCTGACACGCTTGATGCTTCGGACGACACGTTCGCCACTTGGGCCGTACTTTAGATTGATCCGCAAAGTGCCCCCCGGAGCAGCATCGTTCGCGTGCGACTCGAAGTCCCAAATGAAGCCCTCTCGCTGAAGAGCGGCCGCAATTTGTACTTTCAAATTCGAGGTTGGAACGTCCACATGCGTCGCCTCGACTTGCAGGCCGTTGCGGATTCGAGTCGCCAAATCACTAACTGGATCAGTCATCATAATGAATTCGCCTAGCTACCAACTCGCTTTTTTTACACCGGGAATCATGCCGTCCAGCGCCAAATTGCGGAAACAGATTCGACATAGCCTAAACTTCTGATACACGGCGCGCTGACGACCACACATCTGGCATCGGCTCTCACGCCGCGAGCTGAATTTCGGAGTTCGTTTTGCTTTCGCGATATGTGCTTTGGTTGCCATGACTCACCAACTTTGAAGTCTGATTACTTGTTGCTGAACGGAATCCCTAGTTCGGAAAGTAACGCTCGTCCTTGATCGTCCGTGCGAGCGGTCGTCACAAACGTGATATTCATGCCTTGGGTGAACGCTACTTTGTCCGCCGGGATTTCCGGGAAAACCATTTGCTCAGTCAATCCTGTCGAGTAATTACCGTGGCCGTCGAACGACTTTGGATTCAGCCCTCGAAAGTCACGCACGCGCGGCAACGCTAATAGAATGAATCGATCGAGGAACTCGTACATCCGGTCACCACGCATCGTCACCGCACAGCCAATTTCCATGTTCTCACGAAGTCGGAATGCCGACACTGCGATTCGAGACTTTCGAATGCTCGGTTTCTGACCTGTAATCATTCCTAGATGCGACACGGCTTCTTCGAGTCGCTTACGATCCTGGGTCGCTTTGCCGACACCCATACTGACAACGATTTTTGTCAATCGAGGTACTGCATGACGGTTCTTGATTCCCAGCTTCTCTGAAAGCTTCGGAATAAGCGTCTCGTTGTAAACTTTTCGCAAACGGGCCATGACGACTTACCGCATCAACTAGAGGAACTTCTGACAGCGGCTGCACACGCGACGCTTCGCACCATCAACCACTTGACTCTTCACACGCACACCACGATTACAACTGGAACAATGCAATGCGAGGTTCGACACATCAATCGCAACGGGGATCGTCACACGGCCCCCTTGCGGACTTTTCGGATGCCCTCGTTTCACATGCTTGAGGGCACTGTTGATCCCTTCAACGATCGCTCGTTTCGAATCGCGGTCGATCGACACAATCTTCGAAGGACCTTGGCCACGGAAGTTGCCGCTCAGCACCACAACCATGTCTTCTCGCCGCAACTTCATGACTACACCACTTCCACAGCCAGGCTAACGATCTTCATGAACTTCTTGTCTCGCAACTCGCGAGCCACCGCACCGAAAATGCGAGTCCCACGCGGATTGTTGTCCGCGTCGACCAACACTGCCGCGTTGCTGTCAAAACTGACATATCCACCGTCGTCGCGTCGCACTTTTTTCTTCGTGCGCACGATAACCGCTTTCACCACCTGGCCCGACTTGACTGCTCCGCCCGGCAGCGCCTTCTGGATACTGGCCACAACGATGTCGCCGATCCCCGCCGTCCGGCGATGCGTCCCACCCAGCACTTTGATCGTCCGCACCGTCTTCGCCCCGGTATTGTCGGCGATGTCCAGCACTGTCTGCATCTGAATCATAAGTGACTCATTTCAACTTGACTATTTGGCGGACAACTTAAGCGAACTACTTCGTTCCTCGAGAAACGACGCGCACCAACTCCCATCGCTTTCGTTTCGACAACGGCCGTGACTCAACCAATTCCACCATGTCGGAAAGACTCGCTTCTTCTTTCTCATCATGGGCCAAGCAGACCGTTTCGCGGCTGATAAACTTACCCGTGACATCGTCCTTCACGCGCCGAGGGATCGACACGCGAATCGTCTTTTGCATTTTGTCCGAGGTGACTCGTCCAGTGACTCGCCGCTTCATTGCTGTCCACCCTTCTCGCCTACTTCTGATTTAACATGGTCAAGGTCCGAGCCAAATCTTTCCGGATTTCTCGGCGACGCTTCGCCTCTGCGGCATTCGCAGCGACCGTGGCGACGTGATGCAACAATTCCAATTTCAGCGTGACTTCCGTCTGCTGCAATTGCTCCACTGTTTGAGTTCTCAGTTCTTTCGCTCGCATCAGATCCAACCTATCTACAGCCAAAACTTAAAGGTCTCATCGGAGACTGACACTCACTTATCTCGCATGCCGCGCAACCAATGAAACACGAAGCGGTAGCTTATGAGCGACTCGCGCAAAACAATCGCGAGCCGCACCGTGCGAAACTCCCGCTAATTCAAACAATATCGCACCTGGCTTGATAACCGCCACCCAATGGTCCGGTTCACCCTTGCCCTTACCCATACGAGTTTCCAACGGTCGGGCTGTCACCGATTTGTTCGGAAAAATGCGAATATACAACTTCCCTTCACCGCGGATGTATTGGTTCGCAGCGATACGACAAGCCTCGATGGTAGTCGCAGCGATGTGGCCCGCGTCCAAGGACTGAAGACCCCAATCACCAAAGGCGACTTTCGCACCGCGGCTAGCGTTACCTCTTATGCGACCTCTTTGGCTTTTGCGGTGCTTGACTCGCTTCGGCATTAACGCCATGTGTGCTCACTCCGTCTACAAACGGTCCATTATCGATCCAAACCTTGCAACCAATAGTACCCTGAGCCGTCTTCGCGACTGCGAAGCCGTAATCGATACATCTCAAAATTGTGGATAGTGGAATCGAGCCGCGGATCGCCTTTTCAGTGCGGGACATTTCCGCCCCACCCAATCGACCTGACAACTGCACTTTCACACCCAACGCACCGGATTCCATTACAGTATCCATCGACTTCTTGATCGCCCTTCGAAAACTCGTCCTCTTCAACAATTGCTGAGCAATTTCTTCAGCAATCAGAATCGCATTACGAGCTGGCTGAGCGACTTCAACAATCTTCAAGTCCATACGACGGCCAGTGAATTCCTCCAACTCCGCCTTCAGTTTGTCCACTTCCTGGCCTTTGCGGCCAATGATAATTCCAGGCCGGGCGGTATGCAGATGCACGATCACTTGATCGCGAGTTCGCTCAATTTCGATCCGTGGAATTCCGGAATATTGGTATTTGTTGAGGATGTACTTCCGCAGCCGCAGGTCTTCACCCAGCAGCGTACTGAACTCCTTCTTCGACGCATACCACTTACTCTTCCAGCTTTCGGTGATGCCGAGCCGAAAACCTGTTGGTCGAACTTTTTGTCCCATAACTTGTCACTCACTGCGACTAGAACCGCCGAACTCATCCGAACTCAACTTGAGGCCAAACCTACCTCGACTACGACAACTCTGGCACGTCCACCGCCATGAAAATGTGCGACAACCGTTTCCGAATCACAAACGCCTGACCGCGTGACATCGGACGGATGCGACGCATGATCGGACCGGTTCCAATCTCCACTTTACTGAGCACCAAATTGTCTGCATTCCGAACGCCTCGATCTTCCGCGTTCGCCACCAGCGACGCCAAGCACTTTCGCAAGAGCTTTGCCCCGCGGTTTGGCAAGAATTCCAGCGACTGTTGGGCCGCACGAATCTGCTGTCCACGAATCAAGTCCGCCGTCGGCTTCAATTTGCTCGACGAAACTCGAACAAATTTCGATTCACTACGAATTTGAGCCATAACTATCGCCTCGCGATTCCACCGGTACTTACCAGTAGATTCACATCGTTACTTCTTACCCCTCGCACCATGTCCGCGAAACGTCCGCGTCGGAGAAAACTCGCCAAGCTTATGACCGACCATTTCGTCCGACACATACACCGAAATATGCAGCTTGCCGTTATGCACCAAGAACGTATGCCCCACGAAATCGGGAGAGATCGTCGAACGACGACACCACGTTTTGATCGGTTCCTTCTTACCCACCGCGTCGAGTCGCTCAAGCCGCTTCAACAGCTTCGCGTCAACGTACGGCCCCTTCTTTGCGGAACGACTCATCTTCAGCACCTCAATGAAAATAAACCCAAATCTCTACGCCTAAAGCACTTGCTGGCCGTATCGCCGCGACCTACGCCGCCGCAAAATCGCCGACTTCGATGGCTTGCGAGGCTTCCGAGTCTTTCCGCCCTTGGCCAGCACCCCGGACGGACTACAAGGATGACCACCACCAGATCTTCGACCTTCACCACCACCCATCGGGTGAGAAATCGGGTTCATCGCCGAGCCGCGCACTGACGGCCGAATGCCTTTCCAGCGATTACGACCGGCTTTGCCGATTTGCACCATATTGTGTTCGATATTACCAACACGACCAATCGTCGCCTTGCAAGCGACTGGCACGCGTCGCACTTCACCGGACGGAAGCGTGATTTGAGCCCAATTCTTTTCCCGGGCGTTCAGAACTGCTCCAGTTCCCGCAGCCCGGCACATCTTAGCCCCACCGCCAGGTACCATCTCAATATTATGAATCGTCATGCCGAGCGGGATCTTATCGAGAGTCATGTTCGTGCCAACAATTGGCTCGGAACCTGCCCCAGTAAAGATCTTCTGACCTTCTTTCATTCCCTCAGCCGCCAAAATAAACGCCTTCACGCCGTTGCCGTACTGCAACAGAGCCAATCGAGCCGAACGGCCGGGGTCATATTGGATGGAAAGGATCGTTGCGTCTTGGCCATCTTTGTTGTTTCGATAACTATCCACAATGCGGTACATCTGCTTGTGACCACCGCCGCGATGTCGCACCGTAATGCGACCTTGATTATTGCGGCCACCACGCTTCTTTTGGCGGACAAGCAGTGTCTTCGGAGCTGTTGCGCCACGAGTTAGATCATCGGATATGATGACCTGACCGGCTCGTCGCCCAGCACTCGTCGGTTTGTATTGCCGAATCGCCATTGCGTTTCCTTTAACTCACTCCGCTACCTGCAATCGCTCGCCGATTAAACCGGCAGCGTCTGCTCCTTGTTGATGGTGACAATCGCCTTCTTCCACTCGGCCGTATAGCCACGATGGAAGCGGTACCTTGCCGCCAACTCTTTGTATCGCTGGGTCGCGACCGAGACCACTTTGACTCCGAAGGCGTCCTGTACGGCCTTACGGATCTGCGTCTTTGTCGCCGCAACCGGAACTCGAAACGTAAACTTGTTCAACGGAGCAGTCCGATGAAAAGTGGACTTCTCTGTCACCAAGGTGCTCATGAGCACTTGGTAGGTTTCCAACATTTCACTGGCCGCATTCATCACGAATCTCACCGTTCCTATGCCGTGAACCGAGCCACACAATTACTAAAAGCATCGCGAGTCATCACAACCACACGATGCTTCAACAAGTCATACGAATTCAACCACGCTGCCGTCGTCAGGCTCAGACGCGGAATATTTCGGGTCGAAAGCCAAAGCGTCTTATCATAGTCACCGACCACGAACAGGCAGCTTTTACCTGCGATCGACAGCGTCTTGAGCAACTGAGCGACCTCTTTCGTCTTTGGCTTCTCCTGTTTGAACTGATCGACAACGATGATTTCGCCGTCATTCAACTTGCCGACAAGCGCCATGCGAGTTGCTACTCGCAGCGCCTTCTTGGGCAACCGAAAAGACCAATCCTTCGGCTTTTTGCCGAACGCGTTGCCACCGCCAACCCGAACCGGAGTCCGCTTCTGCCCCATACGGGCATTGCCGGTCCCCTTTTGTCGAAACAGTTTCTTCTTGCTACCGGAGATTTCGCCCTTGGTCTTAATCTTCGCCGTGCCTTGTCGGCGACTGGTTTCGTACATGACATAAGCATCGCGCAGCAGACGCGGAGTCACCTTCGATTCGAGCAATGCCGAATCAAATTCGACCGTACCGGCCGCCGCACCACCTGCGTTTTTCACATCCACCGACGCCATACTGTCACCCAACCCAAGAGAACAGACCCAACTTCCGAAATTCAACTAGACCTGCGATCGCGGCGGTTCCTTCGGAAAGCGAACCATCACCAGACCGCCATTCGGTCCGGGAATCGCTCCGCGAATGAGCAGCAAATTCTTATCCTTGTCGATCGAAAACAATTTCAAGTTCCGCACCGTTACCCGATCAACGCCAAGTCGACCGGCCATCTTTTGGCCCGGATGAACCCGGCCGGGATATGTGTTCTGGCCAACCGACCCAAGCGCGCGATGGCATTTCTTTACGCCGTGCGATGCACGCTGTCCATGAAAGTTGTGGCGCTTCATCACTCCCGCAAAACCACGCCCCTTAGTTGTCCCAATCACGTCTACAAACTTCTTGCCATCAAACAAATCCACCGTCAGAACATTGCCAACTTCATGACCGGCTGGCTCAATTTGAAAACGAATTTCACGCACGACCCGACTCGGCTCACCACCAACCTTTGGGGCGGCCAACTTCTTATTCTTTTGCGATGTTGCCGACCTCTCCAAATCTGCAACTTGGCCACGCTCTGCACGGGATGCCAACCGGCGTGGCTTTTCTTCAAAGCCAATCTGGAGAGCGTGATATCCATCCGACTGCAGCGACTTGATGCGCAGCACTCGACACGGCCCCGCCTGGACCAGCGTGACAGGGATGGCTCGGCCATCGGCGTCTGCCACCTGTGTCATTCCGACTTTACGACCCAACAGAAACATTTTCCCCTCGCAGTCAGCACTGAAGGCTGCGATCCGGCGAGGCACAAGCACTCAACCGGAGAAAGGCGAACCACAATCATCCATGCAGCGAAGAGGCTTTAATCTTGATATCTACGCCAGCCGGCAGCGACAGACGGTTCAGAGCGTCAATCGTCTTGCCCGTTGGTTGCACAATATCAATCAGCCGCTTGTGCGTTCTGATCTCAAATTGCTCACGAGACTTCTTGTCGATGTGAGGACTTCGAAGCACCGTGTAGCGTTCAATACGTGTGGGCAAAGGGATCGGCCCCCGAACATCGGCCCCCGTCCGCTTGGCAGTGTCGACAATTTCAGTCGCCGATTGATCCAAGACGGAATGATCGTAGGCTTCCATGCGGATGCGAATTCGCTCTTGGCTCATGCGGTTGACCGTTGTTGATGCTGCCTAAGTTCCGACTTTGCCACAAGTTATTCCCATTCGACACCGTCTCCGAGTCCGGGCCGGCCGTTTGGGAAGGGGCGAAAGATACAAGTGCCCTTTTTCTTTGTCAAACGACCCAGCGAAGAGAAGTTGCGATCTGAGACGGAATTAGATTGCATCTCCCAGCGCGTCCGGTTTCTGCGCCTCCTTTTTCCGACCTATTGAACGTCGAAACTTTCGTGTCCAATTCATCGGCGATCCAAATCAAATCAAACTTGCCGTCGAGATTGGAACGATCATCCGGCGGGACGCGACCGAGGCCATCTCGGCGACAAAGGTCTTGCCTGAATTTTGAAATTGGCCGTAGATTGCCCTTGTTAATACAGGCTCGTAATTTCTCGCGAAATCACAACGGCAGGATGCCCAATGTGGTGTGGAAAATGCCAATCTGACGTGGCTGCAGAAGTGTCGCCTGATAATCAGCGGGTCTTCTGCACGACTTGTGGTGCATTATTGAGCACGATCGACGTCCCACCCAACCGTCCCTCGACGGAAAAGCTCAGCGATCGAACCAAGGACGCCCGCGAACTCTTGCAGCGTTGGTCCAGCGGAAAAATCATCGACCCTTTCGGGCCAGCGATTCGGACACCGGTTCTGGCCAGTAGTGCGACGCCGAAAATCGAGCCAATTTCACTCCCTCACGAAGATCCGAGCAGTCCGATTGGACTCACGGCCTTCGGCGATTTGGCCACATCGACACCAGCCGCGATCGAAAAGACAGTCACTATTACTCCGTCTGTCTCGCCTCATTGGCCGCCAGACTCTCGGCCGTCACAGAACACAGGCCCAGCTTCCGAGATTGGGTCTTCAGAGGAGATCAACAACTTCCCTGAGCGACTTGTCTCGGCGTTGCCGAATCCGCTGGCAGCAACTTCCGAATCTGTGAGACCTGTGCTGGCAGCCAGTTCGAGCCCGTTTGTTGTTCCGAGCGAATCGTCGACGCCAGCCGTCCGGCCATCAGCGAATCCGCCAATCGTGGTGGCTCCAAACGCCAAAGTGTTTCGGATCGACGCCGCGCATCCAGCCGATCATTTTGCGAGCGGCGCGAAGAGTACGAGCACGGATTCGATCGGGCCCTTTGCCTCGAATGCTTCACCCGCCGAGACCAAGCGCGAGCCGAAACGTCCGAGGTTGTGGTTTCCGACGTGGGATCCGGCAGTGTGGCGGTCCGAATCGAGTGCGACAGGAAGTTGGTCATCGCTGGCCGGACAGTTTTTGGCGTATGCCGGAGTGCTCGGCATGACGGCCGGAGCGTGTTTGGTGGTGTGGAGCCATTTCGGAGGGCCGTCAAATTACGCTCCGACGGGCTGGCTGTTGGCGACGGCGGGGCAAATGCTCCTGTTCTTCGGAGTCGTAACGCTTGTGTCCGGCGGACTCGAACAAACGACCGAGCAAGTCAACAAACGAATCGAACAGCTTGGGGATCACATCATCCGCATCGAGCAAGCGGCTCGCGAAATGAGCTTGCGTGGCAACTCGATTCCGCCGGCTCATTTTGGACACGATCCCGACGCGGCCGTGCCACAGCGATCTGCGGCGTCAGGCTATGAACGCTCGGTAGTAGAAGAGTAGCCCGGTCGCCGACGTCAGCACGAGGTCGATCACTGACAGCCAGCCCAGCGTCTTGTGCAACCGGCTGTGTTCGCACGGAGCGGGCGGCTTCGGCATCCGATTGAGAGCCAACGCGATCGTCGCCCCCCAAAGAAGCGGCGTCGAAATCGCGAAGATCAGATGCACGTACAACGTCTGCTTCACGGTCTCGATTTGCTCGGCAGAAAGCGGGGACTCACGTGCTCCGACGATCGCTCGCCAGCCGCCGTGAGCGCGAATATCAATCTCGAACGCAATGACCGCGACTAGCAGCAGTCCCGCCAACGCTAATTGCAGGTTGCGATGAGCGGTGTAGTTTCGTTTGACCTTCACCAGATACAGGCTCACCAGCAGAGCCGGGACGATCAGCACTAGCGCCGTCACCACGAAATCGAGCATGAAAGTCGATCCGTCGTAGCCCAGAAATCCATGTGACATGGCAGCCAAAATCCGAACGTTTGCCGGGTTCATTCAGGACTCAAAAATCTTGCGACGCCTGTGTGGCGGGCGAACGATGACGACTTCTCGCAGGGGCGACAAGCGGCCGATTGCGCGCGGAAACCCCAACGACAGGTCCACGCGAAACTGCTCTTGCGGTCTTCTGAAAGAGCGGTCTATGTTCCCGCCCCCTTCCGGCGAATCCCGGCCGTTCGGCCAATCCCCGCTTCGCCTGATCCCCTTCCGAATGACTTCTCCCCACGGAGATCTTCCATGCGCCGATCTTGTCCGTTGTCCCTCGCGCGGGCGTTCTGTTTGTGTGCGATTCTCATCTGGAGCGCCGGCTGCAATTCCATGCACGGCTGGTCCAGCAACCGCACCGGCATGAGATCCTACAAGGACGGCAATTACGCCGCCGCGAAGGACCAGTTTCAAAAGTCTTTGTACGACGAGCCGACCAACGCCGACTACGCTCACAATCTGGGGGCCTCGCTGAAAAAGACCGGCGACAACGACGGTGCCGAGCGTGCCTACCGGCATGCGTTGATGCTGGATCCCTCTCATCAGCCGGCCCATCACAGCCTCGCCATGTTGTTGTCCGAACAGGGCCGCACGCAGGAGGCTCACGACCTCGCACAGATGTGGTCCGACACGGAGCCGTATCTGCCCGAGTCGCACATCGAACTCGCTTGGTTGCAACGTGAGATGGGTGACACAGCCGGGGCCGAGCAAAGCTTGAAAAGCGCGTTACGAATCCAGCCGAACAATGACGTCGCGACTGCGCAGCTCGGCGATCTGTATCGCTCGACTGGCCAATCCGACCGAGCGGTCGCGATGTATCAACGCTCGCTGCACACGAATTGGTTCCAGCCACAAGTGCAGTCTCGATTGGCCACGATGAACGCGTCGCCGGTGCAGCAAGCTCGCGTCGCGCCGCAGTACCAGCAGATGGTTTACTCGCAGCCGTTGCCCGCCTACGCCAGCGCAGCTTCGTCCGCCCCGATCGTCGTTGGCACTCCGGGACCAGTCATGGCGTCTTCCGGTTGGGTGCCTGCCGGAACGGTCGCATCCAGCCCAATCGTCCTGGGGACTACACAAGCCGTTCCGACATTGGCCGTTCCACAATTCGCAGCCGATCCCGCGCACACCGACACGGCAACGAATGACGGGCCAGAAGTGCAGGCTCACTGAGATTCTCGCCAACCAAAAATTTCAAGCCCGGTCGCACGCATCGACCGGGCTTTTTTCGTTTCGACGCGGCTCTTGACGGATGCCGTCTCGACTGCCAGCTTTCGCCCTCTTTTTCTTTTGGCGAAGGCGAAGGAATCGACCGAACGTGTGCGTCCGGTCTACGGTCGCTGAGGAGTTTTTGATGTTTCGCGTGTTGATTACGGACAATCTCGCCCCTGCCGGACTGAAGATCCTGCAAGAGACTCCTGGCATCGAGGTCGATAATCGCTCGAAGCTGACCCCCGCCGAAGTCCGCGAGGCGTTGAAGACCGTTGATGGCATCATCATCCGCAGCGGCACGGAACTGACGCCCGAACTGCTCGAAGGTCAGCACCGCCTGAAAGTCATCGTGCGAGCGGGCGTCGGCGTCGACAACATCAACCTGCCGACCGCGACGCGCGAAGGCATCGTCGTGATGAACACGCCGGCCGGAAACACGACCAGCACCGCCGAGCACACCGTCACGATGATGATGGCTCTGTCGCGCAATGTCGCCGCCGCCGACGCCAGCATGAAGTCCGGCAAGTGGGACCGAAACAAATTCAAAGGGACGCAGCTCGCCGGCAAGACGCTGGCCGTTGTCGGACTCGGCCGCATCGGGCTCGCGGTTGCCAAGCGAGCGATCGGCCTCGAAATGAAAGTCATCGGCTACGACCCGTTCCTCTCTACCGAACGGGCCGCCGAGCAAGGGATCGAACTGATCCGCGACGTGGACGAGATCGTCACTCGCTGCGACTACATCACCGTTCACACGCCGCTCGACGACGGCACGCGCGGACTGCTCAACGCCGATCGCATCGCCAAAATGCGGAAAGGCGTGCGGATCATCAATTGTGCTCGTGGCGGCATCGTCGATGAGTCCGCGCTCGCTGACGCGCTGAAATCGGGGCACGTCGCCGGAGCCGCGCTCGACGTCTTTGTCGAAGAACCGCCGCCGGCCGATCATCCGCTGTTGAAGGCTCCGAACCTCGTGCTGACTCCGCATCTCGGAGCCTCCACCGAAGAAGCTCAAGAAGCGGTCAGCGTCGAAGCGGCCGAGATCATCGTCGGTTTTTTGATCCGCAGCGAAGTCCGTCACGCGGTCAACCTCATCCCGATCAGCGGGGCTGAGATGGCCGACATGAAGCCGTACCTCGATATCGGATATCGCCTCGGCCTGCTGCTGAGCCAGTTGAAGAAGGCGTCGCGAGTCCAATCCGCGAGGCTGCTGTATCGCGGCGACGCGGCCACGAAGAAGACGAAACTGATCACCGCTGCGTTCACGTCCGGCTTCATGGCCTCGGCCGACGACAGCGGTGTGAACATCGTCAACGCCGAAATGCTGGCTCGTGAACGGGGCATCGAGATTACCGAATCGTCGTCCTCTGAACGTGGCGATTTTTCGACACTCGTCAGCGCGACAATCGTGACCGATGCGGGTGAGTTCTCCGCCGCCGGAACGATCTTCGGCAATCAGTTCTTGCGACTGGTGAAGCTCGGCGACTTCCACCTCGATGCGTACCTCGATGGCGACTTGCTGATGTATCACCACGTCGATGCTCCCGGCCTGATCGGCTTCATGGGGACCGTCTTCGGCAAGCACAACGTCAACATCGCGCATTTGGCCTTGGGTCGCAAAGTCGCCGGAGGCCAAGCGGTCGCCGTGCTGAACCTCGACGGCGCACCGACGGCCGAGTCGCTGGCCGAGGTCTCGAAGCACGACAAGGTCATTGCCGTCGATACCGTTCAACTTCCTCCGGCCGGTGCCCCGCTGCCGTGGCTGATTAGCGGCTGAGTTCGAGTTTCCGCCCTTGCCTTGCCGTGCGTCGGAAGTTCAACTGTCGCACCGATCAGCCGATGCCGATGGATTTAGGCGTGGAATCACTGATCTCGGAGGCGAAGTATGTTTGGCGTCAGTAGTCTGGTTCGACAATGTGACGGCGTTTCGCGGCGGACAGTTTTGCAGGCCGGCAGTCTGGGACTCTTTGGCTTGAACTTGCCGAGCCTACTGCGAGCGGAAGCCGCGTCGAAGTCCGAGTCGAAGCCGATGAACTGCATCCTGCTCTTTACGGCCGGCGGAATGAGCAACATCGACACGTTCGACATGAAACCGGATGCTCCGGTCGAGTATCGCGGCGAGTTCACGCCAATCTCCAGCAACGTCCCCGGCACTCAGGTCTGCGAACACCTGCCGCGAATGGCTCAAGCGATGGACAAAGTCTGCATGATCAAGTCGATCGTGCATGGCGAGAGCGGCGACCACACGGCGGCGATGCACTACATGCTGACCGGCTACCCGCAGCGGCCCGACCCGACCGGCCAGCCGGTTGGCTCGACGATTTATCCCGCGTTCGGATCGGTGATCGCCAAGGAACTCGGCTGGCGAAACAACCTGCCTCCCAACGTGCTCATCGGCGGAAAGATGAGTTATGTCGGAGCCGGATACCTCAGCTCGAAATACGATCCGCTCCCCATCAAGTCTGATCCGAATGCCAAGGATTTCAGCGTCGAGGATGTCAGCATCCCGAACGAAGTCGGCTTCGATCGGACGATGCGCCGCCGACGGATGCTCGACCGACTCGACGGCTGGCAGCGGCAAGTTGAGTCGGCAATGAAGTCGCCAAACGCGAACCCGGCGACGGGCGGAGCGGTGCTCGACCGCAGCGAATTTTACCGGCAAGCGTTTGACCTCATTACGTCGCCTGCCTCCAAGAAGGCCTTCGACCTGCAAGCCGAACCCGACGCCGTGCGCGATCGCTACGGCCGCACGCGCGAAGGTCAAGCGACGCTGCTGGCTCGACGATTGGTCGAGTCGGGCGTGCGATTCGTGACGGTCGGATTCAATGGCTGGGACACGCACGTCAAGAACTTCATCAGCTTGAAACAACCGCTGTTGCCGACGCTCGATCAAGCCTGGTCCGCGCTGTTGGAAGATTTATCGCAGCGCGGGATGCTCGATTCGACGCTCGTCATCTGCGCCGGCGAGTTCGGTCGCACACCGGGCGTCAACGGTGGAGGCGGCCGCGACCACTACGCTCCGTGCAACGCCGTCGGCTTCAGTGGCGCGGGGACCGCAATGGGGCACACCATTGGCAAGACCGACAGCAAATGCGCGTCGGTCGTCGGTCAGAACAACAGCACGCTCGATTATGCCGCGACGATTTATCGACTGCTCGGTATCGACGACTCACAAGAGTACCGCACGGAAGATGGCCGCCCGGTGCTCATCAATGCCGGTGGCAAACCGATCGAAGGCGTGATTGCGTGAGTCAGGAGCAGTGCAAAGTGCAGAGTGCGAAGTGCAAAGTGCAATATGATCGCTGCCTGACACTTCGCACTTTGCACTTCGCACTCTGCACTTTGCACTGTGTTCTCGCCACGGTCGTTCTGCTTCAGGTCTGTTGTCCGTCGGCCTTCGCTCAACTACCGCAGGCTCCACAGTACGCGGACTGCCGGCTCGATTCAGTCTTCCCGAATGGCGGCCAGCAGGGGACGACGGTCACCGTCACGTTCCGAGGCCAAGCCTACGCATTGAATCCGCCGCGCGGGGTGATCATCGACGGTCCTCCGGGCATCACGGTGAAGGAACTCAAAGAGGGCGAGAAGGGGGTCGTGGTCGGTACTCTGGAGATCGCGGCCGACGCTCCGCCGGGACGACGCTGGCTGCGAGTCGTCAATGAGCGGAGCGGGCTGACCAACTTCGCGCACTTTGTCGTCGGACGATTGCCGGAGACGCTCGAAGTCGAACCGAACAACGAGATCACGAAGGCCACCGTCGTCATGACGCCGGTCGTGCTCAACGGGAAAATCGATCCGAAGGCGGACATCGACTGCATTCGATTCGCCGGAAAAGCGGGACAGAAATTGGTCGCGGCAATCGCGGCGTTTTCGCTCGACATTCACGGACAATATAAGGATTACGGCATCGCGGATTTCAGTCTTGAATTGCTCGATGCCGACGGTCGCACGCTGGCGGCGGCGGAAGACACGCTCGGTGGCGATCCGCTGATCGAGCACACGCTGCCGCGCGACGGCGACTACTTCGTGCGGGTGACGATGCTGAACTTCGGCGGCTACCCGGATGCGGTTTATCGACTGACGCTGGGCGAGGTGCCGTATCTGGTCGGCATATTTCCTTCGGGACTGCGACGCGACACCGAGGCCGAAGTTGAGTTGTTCGGCCCGAACATTCCGCCCGGAACGAAGCGCCGCGTGAAAGCCGAGGCCGACCTGACAGTCCCGTTGCAGTACGTCTCACTCGATGAGCCAGCGACTTCCGGTTTGGATTGGCCGCTCGCGATTGGCGATGAACCGGAACAAGTCGAGGCTGAGCCGAACAATGACCGCGAACACGCGATCTCGTTGAGTTGGCCGGTGACAGTCAACGCTCGCTTCGCCGAGCCAAACGACGCCGACTGGTATCGCGTGACGCTGACGGCCGGTCAGAAAGTTTGGTTCGACGTGACCGCACAGCGATTCACGGAGTCGCCCATCGACACGCTGCTGCAAGTCTTCGATGCCGAAGGAAAAATGCTCGCCGAGAACGACGACGATCCGCACGATCCTGAGTACGAGTCGTTTCACCATTTCCGCACGACCGACAGCAAGCTGCTGTTCACCGCTCCGGCGGCGGGAGACTTCTTCGTGAAGCTGACTGAACCGAGCGGCAAGAGCGGCCCGCGAGCGGTCTATCGGCTGACGGTCAAAGAAGCGAAACCCGACTTTCATGTGCGGCACTTCCCCGATGCGGTGCCGATTTGGGGACCGGGATCGACGGCAGCGGTACTGGTCAAAGTCGATCATCTTGCCGACTTCAACGACGATGTTGAATGCTCGATCGAGGGACTGCCGCCCGGCTGGAAGTGCACATCGGCTGTGTCGCTCGGTCGCAAGCCGGAGCGGTACTACAACAACTACCAACGCAAAGTATTTCTGACGATCACCGCTCCGACGGACGCGGCGCTGGGGACAGTCGTGCCGTTTCGCATCATCGGTCGCGCGAAACGAGGCGAGGAGAAGATCGAGCATCGGTCATGGCCGCTGACTTTGTTCTACTCAAGCGACATCGGTTACTTTCGAGCCAGCCAACAGACGCGAGCCGCCGTCGCGAAGCCACAAGGCCCGTGGTTGGACCTCGCAAACGTGACCGAGATCAAACTCAATCCGGGTGGCACGGTGACTCTGCCGATCAAAGTTTTTGGAGCGGCGGCGGACCTCAAGGCCATGCCGCTGGTTATCAATCTCGCGACGAACGGTGTCGCTTGCGGGCTGGTGACTCCGCAAAATGTCACAATCAAAGACGGCATCGCCGAAGTCACGATCAAAATTCCGGCCGAGATGCCGATCGGGACTTTCAGCATCGTGGCCGCTCAAACCTGGGGCAGCGACATTCGAGTCGGAATGCCGGGGCCGTGTACTCCGCCGATCCGAATGGTGGTCGAACCGGCGAAATGACGGGAGTTTCTCGTCGCGTGGCTCGCTTGCATCGGCAAGGCTCGCAACTACAATCCCGCGTTCCGAAATTGGCTGGAAACCGGCGAGTTCGTCAATCGAACGCCAAACACGCGAGCGAAAACTGAGGAGAGGTCGATGGGGCGGTACACAGGTCCGAAGGCGCGCATCAATCGCCGTCTGGAGCAACAAGTCTACGAAACGTCGGGCGCGATCCGTGCGTCCGAGAAGCGGCAGCAGCCTCCCGGACAACACATCCGCAAGAAGAAGCTCTCGACCTTCGGCCAGGGCATGCGCGAGAAGCAGAAGATCAAGTACTACTACGGCCTGCGCGAACGCCAACTGCGACGGTATTTCAACGAAGCTCGCCGTCTGCCGGGCAACACCGGCGAACGCTTGATGGTCATGTGCGAGTGCCGGCTGGACAACATCATCCGCCGCTCTGGTTTGACCCGCACCCGGTTGCAAGCTCGTCAGGGAGTCGTTCACTCGCACTTCCAAGTCAACGGCCGAACAGTCGATATCCCGTCGATCCTGTTGAAGCCCGGTGACGTCGTGCGTGTTCGCGACCGCCACAATCTCAAGAAGTATTACGAAGAACTCGCCGCATCCAACTCCTCGGAGAAGTGCGATTGGATCGCGACCGACGAGAAGGCTCTGGAACTCCGCGTCACCAGCATGCCGGGGGCCAGCGACGTCAGCCTGCCGGTCGATGTCGGTCAGGTCGTCGTGTTCCTGTCTCGATAGTCGTCAGCGACCGATGTGCCCAACGAATCCGAGCCACCGCCCAGCGCGTTGGCTCTTTTCGTTTGGGCGTGCGACGCTATCGAACCACCCTCCCCGGTGTCCGTTGAAGGACAAGCCATGTCCGAAAAACTCCACCCAGCCGTGTTGCTGATCGGGATGCCCGGTGTGGGCAAAGGGACGCAGGGCAAGCTGCTCGGAAAGATTCGCGGGTTGTTCCATCTCTCAACCGGAGAGATTCTTCGCTCGTTACGGGACGACACCGACGACGGCCGTTTGGTCGCCGACTGCCTCCACCGTGGGCAACTGGCTCCCGACGAACTGATGCTTGAGATTTGGCAGCATTGGCTCGCCGCTGAAATCGAGGCAGTGCACTACCGTCCCGACGAGCAGGTCTTGTTGCTCGATGGCATCCCACGAAATCTATTCCAGTGTTTGCGACTGTCGGAACACATCGACGTGTTGCAGGTGATCTACCTCAATCCGCCAGATGACGAACCAATTATTCAACGGTTGCGACAACGAGCATTGATAGAGGGACGCTCCGATGACGCGGACGAGTCGATTATTCGCGGCCGATTTGAAATTTACCGTCGCGAGACTGCTCCGATTCTGAACTTCTATCGCCCCGAAGTGATCCGCGAGATCGCACCGATGGGCTCGCCGGCCGAAGTGTTGAAACGGATTCTCGAAGTCCTGATTCCGGTCATCGTCGCCACACGCGGCTCCACCGACCAAATTGACGACGGCGAAATCTCGCCGGATGATGCCGAGTAATTCATTGCTCGCATTCCGCAAGCGGATAATCTGATTGGCGGCCTCGTCGCATGATCGTGATTCCTCTCAACACCGACGCGCCCATCTACCATTGGCCGTGGATGACGCTGGTCTTGATCGCCGCGAATGCTGTCACGTTCTTTCTGACGGGAGGCGGCAGCGAAACCGATGGCTGGCTACTTCAATTCGGCCATGGCCTGCATCCGCTCGAATGGGTGGCCTACAACTTTCTGCACTTCGGTTGGCTGCATCTGATCGGAAACATGGTTTTCTTGTGGGGCTTCGGCATGATCGTCGAAGGCAAGTTGGGCTGGTGGCGATTCTTGCTGTTGTATTTGGTGATCGGATCGCTTGGTGGAGTAACCATTCAGACGCTGACGCTGGCTCGTGCGGACGAACTGGCAGGCTCCGGCGGCGGCGGCTCGTCGCTGGTGATCTTCGGTTTGCTGGCGTTGTGCATGATTTGGGCACCGAAGAACGAACTGGATGTGTTCATCTACTTCGGAATCCGGCCCATGACGGTCGAGATTTCCAATCTCATGTTTGGGCTCTGGTACATCGCCGAGCAATTCTTTTGGGCGTGGCTGAGTGGATTCTCGATGGGCAGCGCGTTCGGGCATCTGGTCGGCGCATTCTGGGGTGCCGGGATCGGTGTCGCGATGCTGAAGGTCGGATGGGTCGATTGCGAGAACTGGGATTTGTTCGCACTGTGGAGCGGTCGGCTCGGTCAGCCCGTCGATCTCGTTCGCTGGCAGGACAACATTCAGGTCACACACTCGCCGAACCTGAGTGATGAAAAGTCGGCCGCTTCAACAATCACACCGAAGAAGAAGGTGAAATTCCGCCCGTCGATTTATCTGTCAACGAGCCGGCCGAAACGCAGCAAGCCACGCACCGATGCGACGTCCTCACCCTCCGGCTCTGATGTGACAGAGTCCGGCGCGTCCAACTCCAAGCGATCAAAGTCCGAGTCCTCGCTGCCGGCCACGACGCTCAAGGTCTTGGACAGGATGCGTGAGTTGCTTCGTGCCGGAAAACCCCAAGCTGCGCTCGACGAGTACCGCAAGCGGCTGCACATCATCGATCAAGGGCTGCTGGGTGCGGACGATTTGCAGGCTCTGGCTGACGGCCTCTTCAAACTCAAACTGTGGGACGACACGACTCCGTTGCTCGAAGAATTCATCGAGCGATTTCCCTCGCGAGCCGACGCCGCTCGCATCAAACTGACTGCCATCTACTGCGAAGTTCAGAATCGGCCGCTCGCCGCATTGAAGCTGCTCGACCAAGTGGACCTTGAAGACCTGCCGGCTTCGATCCGCGGACACATCTCGCAGATTCGTCAAAAGGCCGAACGACTGCTCGACGATGAAACGTTTGAACTCGACGGCAAGAGTTAGTGAATCCGGTCGTCGGTCACGCAGCTTTGTCCTGCCGAGTCGTCTGGCCGCACAGCCGGTCGCGATAGCCGGAGCGATTTTGCTCGACGAGTCGCGTCAGACCTTCGTTCAGGAGCGGCATCGCGCAGTCGTACTCGCTGCGGAATCGACGAGTTTGCAGAGACGTTTCGCCGCGTCCGAAGCCTGTCGGACGTGCGGCCAGTTCGCGGATCGTGCGTGTTGCCGGCGAACCGACTTCAAAGGCTGACGCCAATTGACGCGCGAATTGATGGGGGCTGACTCGTTCCGCTCCGGAGATGTGAAAGACGCCGGTCAATTCGTCGTCGAGCGCGGGTTCCAAATAGTCCGCCAGATCACTGGCGAGGATCGGCGTCGCGTGGCAGATCGGATCGAGATCCAGTGGCTGGTTGTTTTCCATTCCCGACAGCAGGGTCTCCAGCCAACCTTTCGAGCCGGACGTGCTCCAACCGAAAGCATTCGTGCGGACGATCAGTGAATTGTCGCACGCTTCGCGGACGCGAGTCTCGACTTGGCGAATCTCCGTCGCCTCTGCACTCGGGCACGTCGCTGTGGAGGTCTCGTCGTGAAACATCCACGGGCCGGTGAACACGGCGTCCGAGGAGATCAAGGTGAAATGCCGTTTCTCTTGAGCTGTCGCGGTGGCCCATAACACGGCATCGGAATTCTCAAAGGCTTTACCGGCCGGTTCCCAGAATGAACGTGCGGCGGTGCCGCAGAAGATCACATGGGTCGCTCGCGTTTGCTGCAAGCAGTGATGAATGGCGTCGGCGTTGCCGCGTTCGAGCGTCGCTCGTTCACAACCGGGCAAGCTGATGTTCGATCCTGCCGAGACTCCGACGACCCGTGTCTGTCCGCACAAACTTGCCGCCAAATTCGCACCGACCACGGACTCGACACCGACGATGAGAAACGTCTTCACGCTCAGCCTCCCTGCACACGCGTGGAAATTTTCTTCAACGAGCGACTGGTCACTCGGCCTCGCCGCCTAGCGAGTGCGCGGGTTATAGACCTGCCTCGCAAACCGCCACAACGGCAATTTCTGCGTGAACGTAGCCGCCTCGTTCCACGAGGCGGAGCAAACGGATCACGGCCCCCGACTCAAGGCAATCAGCATCGAAAGTATTTTCTCCCAGCTCCGCCTCGTGGAACGAGGCGGCTACGTTTGATGCCTCCGACCGGTGTCGTTCGCCTTGCCGCTGCTCTTCATCTCGGCATAGATTCTCGCCCCTTCCGGCCGAAGTTTGTTCGGCCGCAATTGTTTGGATCGCAAGCGAGAGTTTCATGCCGGCTGATTCGCCCGACCGCCCCGCTGCCGCTTTCAGCGATTTTCTGCGGTCGTTCACGCGCGTCCTCACGGCTCGGCCGTGGATCTCCATTGTGCTGTTGGGCGCGGTCTGTATCGCCAGCACCGTTTACACCTCGCGGAACCTGAAATTCAAAAACGATCGCGGCGATCTGATCGATCCGAACGCGGACTTTCAGAAACGCTGGCTGGAATACACCAAGAGCTTCGGCGAAGCCTCGGACATCGTGGTGGTGGTCGAGGGGCGTTCGGCGGAAGACATCATTCCTGTGCTCGACGATCTGGGCGAGCGGCTCATCGCCGACGATCAGCATTTTCAAAGCGTGTTCTTTCGCGTCGAGCATGACGCTCTGCGCCGCAAGGGGTTGCAGTTTCTGACACCTGCTCAATTGGAGATGTGCCTGGCGCAGCTCAATCAGATGCGGCCAGTGATTCAGGGGGACTACGATGAGATCAATCTCGAGCGGGTCATCGCTCAGTTGCTGCATCGACTGAACCTGTTGCGATTTTCGACGGCGGTGGCCGGCAGTGAACGGCCCCCGGAAGCTGGGCCGTCCAACGAACAAATCATGCAGTTGATCAGTCAGCACGTCCTCTCCTTGGCAACCAGCATGACTGCCGCGCTGAAGAACCCGGATGATGTTCGCAATCCCTGGCCACAACTGATCAAAATCGATGGCGACCTCGCGGACGCGGTGACGAAGCCGACCTACTTTCTGAACGAGCGTGGCACGCAGGGGTTTCTGCGTGTGGCTCCGGTCGTCGACAAAGCGGATTTCAACGGCGCAACGGCAGCCGTTCAGCGGATGCGCGACATCGCCGCCGACGTGCGGGCGGATCATCCGCACATCCGCATCGGACTGACGGGCATCCCGGTCCTCGAAAACGATGAGATGGTCCGGTCGCAAAAGGACATGACGCTCTCCACGATCGTGTCGTTCGTGGGAGTCATCGTGCTGATGCTGGCCGGGTTTCACGGAATCCGGCATCCGTTGATTGCGGCTGTGATGCTGACGGTGGGGATGATCCTGTCGTTTGCGTTCGCGACCGCCGCCGTCGGGCATCTCAATATTCTGTCGGCCTCGTTCGCGCCAATCCTGATGGGGCTGGGGTGCGATTACGCGATCATGTATCTGTCGCGGTATCTCGAACTGCGGCACGAGGGACAGAATCTGGACGACGCGCTGGGCAACTCGTCGGCGTCCGTCGGAGCCAGCATTCTGACGGTCGCGATCGTGACCGCGTTGGCGTTTTACTGCGCGACCTTCACGAAGTTTTTGGGAGTCGTCGAGCTGGGGATCATCTCCACCGGCGGCATTATTCTGTGTGCGATCGCTTCGTTCTTCGCTTTGCCGCCGCTGGTTAAAGTCGTGGATCGCAACGTGCCGCTCGCCAAGCTGCCGACGCCGATTCAGGGCAACCTGCTGCGCTGGACGATTCGTCGGCATCCGTGGTGGGTCGCGATCGCGGGCCTGGGTTTCATGGGGTATCTCGGCAGTCTCGCGTTCGATTGGAATCACGGCCGGCCAAAATTTGCGATCAAGTACGACTACAACCTGCTGAACCTGCAAGCCAAAGGGGTTGATTCGGTTGATTGGCAGGACCGCATTTTTCGCGAGTCGAAGAACTCGCTGTTGTATGCCGTGTCGCTTGCCGATTCGCCGGAACGTGCTCGTGAGCTGAAGCGGCAATTTGAAGAGCTGCCGTCAGTGCGCAAGGTCGAAGAGCTGGCGACGCACTTGCCGTCGAGCTCGCCGAAGGAGACGAGCCTGCTGATCCAAGCGGTCCATTCGGAGGTCTCGCGGCTGGCCCCGGTGAAATACGAACCGCGAATCGTCAATCCCGAAGCTTTGGGGAAGTTGATCGAGCGGCTCTTTCAGAGTCTTTCTCGCAATGAAGAACTCTGGGCCAAAGAAGCGGCCGCCGCGCTCGATGAATTTCTGGATCGCTTCGAGGGCCTTCCCGTCGAGCGTCAGATGAAATTCTTGAACGAGTTTCAGGCGCGGATGAACTTCGCACTGCACGCTCAGTTGCAGGCGATGGCGGACGCCTCGAATCATGAGCCGATCACGCTCGATGATTTTCCCAAGGAATTGGTTTCCAGATTCGTCAGCCCCGCGGGCGTGTGGCAGTTGCAGGTTTATCCCAAGAGCCAAGTCTGGGACATCGAACCGCTGCAAGAGTTCGTCGAAGACGTTCGCTCGGTGGACCCGAACGTCACGGGAACTCCGCTACAAAACTTCGAGGCATCGGGACAGATCCGGCAAAGCTACCAAGACGCCGCGTCGTACGCCCTGGTGGCGATTTGGATCACGCTGATCATCGACCTGCTGGGTCGCCAACAAGCGATGCGCGTGCTCATTCCTCCGGCGATTGTGATCGGAGTCGTGTGGGGCTTGGCCCGTTGGCTGCAAATGGACGTGAGTTGGACTCTGCTCGGCCTCGTGTACCTGGCAATGACCGTGACCATCACTTGGTTGATCGATTCCGCCACGGTCGGGCACAGTCTACTGGCACTGCTGCCGTCGATTGGCGGCGCGGCGATCATGTTCGGCCTGATGCGGTTGATGCACGTCGATCTCAATCCCGCCAACCTCATCGTGCTGCCGCTGCTGTTGGGATTGGGCATGGACGGCGGCGTTCACATGGTTCACGATTTTCGCTTGCAGACGAAACGCCGGTACCGCATCTCTCCGAGCATCATCAATTCGCTGGTACTCACCTCGACGACGACAATGGTCGGATTCGGGAGCATGCTTCTGGCGGCTCATCGCGGGCTGTACTCATTCGGTTTGGTCGTCACGCTCGGCGTGGCGAGCAGCGTTTTCATCGCGCTGGTGCCACTGCCTGCGATCCTCACTCTGCTTGACCGCCGCCGCCGAGCCGGCGGCTTGGTTCGTCGTGCCCGACTGGCTTCCGTACCTTTGCGTCCGCTCGGCAATTCGCCACCCGCTGCGAACGCCAGTGGCCACTCCTTTTCAATCCACGGAGCGTGAGGCCCGTAGGATGGGCACTCTTGCCCGTCCCTGTTTTCGCACTTTGTTCGGAGGACGGGCAAGAGTGCCCATCCTACCGCGCCAGCGGCCGGTACTTGAGGCGGTGCGGCTGATCGGCGTCGGCTCCGAGCCGTTCGTGCCTCTGTTGCTCGTACATCTTGTAGTTCCCCTCGAACCAGTACGTCTGGCTGTCCCCCTCGAAGGCGAGGATGTGAGTCGCGATGCGGTCGAGGAACCAGCGGTCGTGGCTGGTCACAATCGCGCAGCCGCCGAAGTTCGAGAGTCCTTCTTCCAATGCTCGCAGCGTCTCGATGTCGAGATCGTTCGTCGGTTCGTCTAGCAGGATCACGTTGCCGCCGCGTCGCAACAGCTTCGCGAGATGCACTCGGTTCCGCTCGCCGCCAGAGAGCTGCTTGACCATCTTCTGCTGATCCGGGCCTTTGAAGTTGAACCGGCCGCAGTAGCTCCGAGCGTGAATCTTCATGCCTCCCACTTCGAGAATGTCGGCTCCACCGCTGATCTCTTCGTAGACCGTTTTGTCGCCGTCCAGTGAGTCGCGTGACTGATCGACGTAGGCCAGCTCCACCGCATTGCCGATCCGCAGTTCGCCGCTGTCCGGCTTTTCGGTCCCCATGATCATCTTGAAGAGCGTTGTCTTGCCGGCTCCGTTCGGCCCGATCACACCGACGATGCCGCCGCGCGGGAGGTTGAATTCCATGTTCTCGAACAGCAGCCGGTCGCCGAAGCTCTTGGTCAGCTTTTCCGCGCGGATGACCAAATCGCCGAGCTGCTTGCCGGACGGAATCTGGAACTGAGCCGTGTCATCGGCACCGTTGTACTGCTGAGTTCGCAGCTCTTCGTAGCGTTGCAAGCGAGCCTTGTTCTTCGTCGCCTGAGCCTTCGGCGACATGCGGACCCATTCCAGTTCGCGAGCCAATTCCTTCTGCCGCTTCGACTCTTTGTTCTCTTCGACCTTCATCCGCGCGTACTTCTGTTCGAGCCACGACGAGTAATTTCCCTCGAACGGCATCCCCTTGCCGCGGTCCAATTCCAAAATCCACTGCGCGACGTTGTCGAGGAAATACCGATCATGCGTCACCGCGACGACCGTCCCCGCGAAGTGTTCGAGAAACCGCTCCAGCCACGCGACCGATTCGGCATCCAGATGGTTCGTCGGCTCGTCGAGCAACAGCAGATCCGGGTTCTGCAACAGAATGTGACACAACGACACGCGCCGCTTCTCGCCGCCGGAGAGCGTCGTGATCTCGGCCTCATCGGGAGGCAGTCGCATCGCGTCCTTCGCGACATCCAGCGTGCGGTCCAACTCCCACAAGTTGTCGTGGTCGATCTTGTCCTGGCACTTGGATTGTTCCGCCAACACCTTGTCCATCTCGTCCGCCTCAAGCGGCTCGCCCAATTTCATGTTGAGTTCGTTGTACCGCTCAAGGAGTGCGTGCGAATCGGCGACCGCGTCGTTGATGCACTCACCGACGGTTTTGTACTTGTCGAGCTTTGGCTCCTGCGCGAAGTACCCAATCTTGATCCCCTTGGCCGGCCGGACTTCCCCCATAAAGTCCTTGTCCTCACCCGCCATGATTCGCAACAGCGTGCTCTTGCCCGACCCGTTATTGCCGAGCACGCCAATCTTGGCTCCCGGATAAAACGCCAACCAAATGTCGCTGAGGACAACCTTCTCCTCATACAAACGAGTCAGCGCTTCGATCGTAAAAATGTAGTTATCGGCCATTGCTGCTATTGAAACTCCGACAGTGGAAAAAACGATTCCCGCAACGAGGGACCGAGGCCAAACGACGTCGGCCCCGCGCGGCCCAGTAGTGTGATCGCTGCGACAAATGTTGCAATGCCGCTGCTTCGCGTGGGGCACGTTTTCAACGTGCCCGCCTCCGAGCACGTTGAAAACGTGCTCCACGGAACCTCACAGCAGCAGGTTCCACAGGACATAGGCCACCGGTCCTGCCAGCAAAAGACTGTCCATCAAATCCAATAGCCCGCCGAATCCAGGCAATAGTGTCGGAGCGTCTTTGACGCCGACATCTCGCTTGATGAGGGATTCCGCGAGATCGCCCATCAACCCCGCGAAACCGACCACGACTCCAAACACTGCCGCCGACACGACGCTCCACGCTGGCCAACGAGTCGAAATCATAGGCCCCAACCAACACAGCCACGCCACTGAACACAACCCCGCAGTCGCGAGATGTCCGACGCCACCCGCCCAGGTTTTTCCAGGGCTAAGTCGCGGAGTCATCTTCGGCCCACCGATCAATCGGCCAAACGTGTAGGCTCCGACGTCTCCCATTTTCGTGGCGATCACCAAGGCGGCGAGCGCGAAGTAACCAATGTTGACGACGTCATCCGGTGGGTGCGCGGTCCATCGCAACTGAACGGTCAGCGCCAACAAGACTCCGACATACGCGACAACAAACAACTCGACCCCCAGAGTTGCCAGTTGCCGTCCCGGTTGTGGAGTGCTGACGTCTCGATCAACAGGAGGCTCAAAGTAAGAGAACCGCATGACTGCGTTGAAGAGCATGACGACGATGACAACTCCACCGGCTGGGAGCAGGAAGAGATGATTGGTGAAGAGCGGCTGCGTCCATTGCTGCCAGGCAATTCGCCAACGTAAGGCAGGACACCACGCTGTCAGGATCATCAGCCACGATCCGAGCAAGCACAGGACAAGATTCGGTCGAAAGCCGGCGCTGCGAGCCAAGATCACCAATTCCCAAACGCATCGAGCGGCAACCACCATCACGAGGGCCAGCAAGACTGGAGCACTCGGCCCCAGAAAGTCGTCCAACGCGAACAACGCGATCGTTCCTGGGATCAGCAGCGCGGACATCAGTAGGCGGTGTTTCAACATGTCCGCTTACCTCGACAATCCGCCGAAGCTTCGTTCGCGATTCGCATAGTCGCGCAGGGCGTCGTGCAAATCGGTGGGACGAAACTCCGGCCAACATTTGGACGTGACCCAGAACTCAGCGTAGCTGGCTTGCCACAACAAGTAGTTGCTCATCCGCATCTCGCCCGCCGTGCGGATCACCAAATCGGGATCGGGCATCCCGGCGGTGTCGAGATGTTCGGCGATCTTCTCTTCGTCGATCGCGTCCACAGTCAGCGAACCATCGTGCAGTCGTGTCGCGATGCGGCGAAAGGCATCGACCAGTTCTTGACGGCCGCCGTAGTTCACCGCGAGGCACAATCGAGTGCCACGATTGTTGCGGCTGATTTCCACCGTCTTGGCGACTTCGCGCAACACACCGGCGGACAAGCCTTCGCGGCGGCCGATCACCGCGAATCGCAAATCTTGTCGCATGATTTCAGACCGTTCTTCGACGAGATACTGTTCCAACAGCCGCATCAGCATGTCGAGTTCACGTTGCGGACGTTTCCAATTCTCACTCGACAGGCAATACAGCGTGAGTTGTTCGATGCCAAGTTCCGCGCATTCTTCAATCGTCTCGCGGACGGAGCGAACCCCGCGACGGTGGCCTTCGATCCGTGGGAATCCGCGTGCTTTCGCCCAGCGGCCGTTGCCGTCCATGATGATCGCGATGTGCCTCGGCAATTTCTCGGCCGAAAGGCCCAAGTCGCTCAATCGTCGAGCCGCTTTGATCGCATCGAAAGGCACGGCGTTCATCGCCTCCTGAGCCAGAATGATTCATGAGCCGCAGGGCGCTAGCCCCGGTTACGCGGAAACCGGACGCTAGCGCGTTCCGGCTGATCGAATTCGTGGCCCATGGACAACCCAGGTCAGAGGGCGGAGGCCGGAACCAGCGGCTCGACGACTGGCTGCGTGGCTTCCGACTCGGCGAGCATGCCGCCATCTCCATCGCCGAAGTACACCATTTCTTCTCGGTAGTACGGAGCCTGATTTGGTGTTTCAATTCCCAGTCGCACGCGGTTGTGCTGAATCTCCAAAACTGTCACTCGAACGTTGCCATCAATCACCAATCCCTCGTTGACACTGCGGGAGATGATCTGCATATCGAATTCCCCTGAGAAACGTTGGAGGAGAGAAAAGAAAGACAAGATCACGTGAAGCGCGGCGGCATTCTGACTTCGCCATCACGACAGAGCAAGCGGCCAACATCACGAAAAAAAACTTTGCCGAGAGCGCATTTGAAATCTTGACAGATCGAGTTCACTCGACACGTTTCCGTTTCGATCAATCACTTTTTGTGGAGCACGTTCGGTGTCCGAACACAAGCCAACAGCCAACATGACCAGCCCTTCACCACGGCGACTCAAGCTGATCATCTCTCCGGCAATCGATGACCACCGATTGCAACGCCTGCGCGAGATCAGCGATTTGCTGGAGATCATCAATTGCTACGACCTCTCGGAAGCTCGTGAGGCGATTTGCTTCGCGGACGGATTCTTCGGGAAACTGACCCCCGACCTGCTCGCGAATGCTCGGCAACTGCGCTGGGTTCAGTCTCCGACGGCGAGCCTCGAACACTATCTCTTCCCCGAATTGATCGAACATCCGTGCGTGTTGACGAATATGCGGGGACTCTTCTCCGACGTGATCGCCGATCATGTGTTTGGTCTCGTGCTGTGCTTTGCCAGGCATTTGCACACGTACATTCGTCGGCAATTGCGAGCCGAATGGGCTCCCGTCGGCGGCGAATCGGAGCGGTCTGGATTCAGTCATGGACCGGCAGAGGTCTCGGAGATCGACCGGCGACATCAGCACCTCGCCGATTGCACGTTGGGAGTCGTCGGAGCCGGCGAGATCGGCCGTGAGACTCTGCGCCGCGCCGCCGCGTTTGGCATGCGACGGCTGGCGGTCGATCCGCTCTGCCGCAGCGTGCTCGGTGTGCTCGACGACGTCTGGCCCACCGCTCGTTTGAACGACCTGCTGGCGGAATCGGATTACGTGGTGATCGCCGCGCCGCACACTCCGGAAACTACAAAACTGTTCCGCACGCCGCGTTTCGAGGCCATGAAACCATCGGCGGTTCTGATCAACATCGGACGCGGTGCAATCGTCGATCTGGCCGACCTGACCGCCGCGTTGCAAAACGGTTTGATCGCCGGCGCTGGCTTGGACGTCTTCGAGACCGAACCTCTGCCCGCCGAACATCCGCTGTGGCGGATGGACAACGTCATCATCACACCGCACGTCGCCGGTGCCTCGCCACGCATTGCCGAGCGTCACTTGGCCACGCTGCTGGAAAACGTCCGTCGCTTCGTGGCGGGTGACGCGCTACTCAATGTCGTGGACAAGCGCAAGTGGTTCTGAAAGCGATCAAAGTCGTTGAAGTTGTTAAGGCGATCAGTCGGCCGTCAAGCGAGCACCACAAAGTTCTCGCACGAGCCTTGGTTCTTGCGTTGGAAACGATTCGGATGAACGCCCTCGACCACCTGATTGACTCGCCAGATAGCGTCTTCAGCTTTCGGAAAATGGGACTTCTGTGACCATCGCCGCGCCCATCCTCGACAAGTTCGGAGCGATGAATAAGTCGCAACGAGCCATCGTCGCGAATACCGAGGGTCCGCTGCTGGTCATTGCCGGTCCCGGATCGGGGAAGACGTTCAGCTTGGTTCTGCGGACGTTGAATCTTCTGTTACTCAAGAAGCCCGAACCGCGAGACCTCGTGATTTGCACGTTCACCGAGAAAGCGGCATTCGAGCTGCGCGATCGCATCTCGGCGGCGGCACGCAAGGTCGGTTATTCGGGAGACCTGACCGAACTTCGAGTCTCGACGATTCACTCGCTGTGTCACGGGTTGCTGGCGATTCATCGTCACCGCACCGTCTTGGGGAACAACTTCGAGACGCTGGACGAACTGACTCAACTGCTTTTCATCTTTGACAACTTCGATGAGATCATCGGGCCAGACAATGGCGGCACATACTTGACTCAGTGGAAGACGAAGTGGACCGCCATCAAGGGAGCTCAAAGCTACTTTGACAAGATCACGGAAGAGTTGATCGACCCCGACAAGTTGGTGTCGTCGGGCAGGCCGTTCGTTTCCGCGATTGGAGGTGCCTACAAGCGGTATGCAGCGACCTTGCTCGGCAACAACCGGCTCGATTTTGCGCATCAGGAAAAACTCGTTTTTGAGTTGCTGTCCGACCGGGCCATCAGTGACTCCATCTCAACCGGAGTGAAGTATCTGATGGTCGATGAGTATCAGGACAGCTTCATCCGTCTGCTCTACGACGGCGGCATCAATGAGTACGAAGACCCGGACCAGCCATTTCACTGCGTACTCAATCGAAGAGATTCTTTTGCGTTGATCTCTTTGGCGTTGGCTTTTCGGTTTTGGGCGGAGACTTCTTTGGCCAAAACGTGCCAATCACGACCCAGCTTTTCGGATGTGCGAGGATTGTGCCAACATAGAAATGCGTGTCGTGGTTAGAGTCGCACATCTCCACTAAGAATTTGTCGCGGACTTTTTGGATCGCCTCGGCTTCGGTCGCTCCTGCGTCGATCAGCTTCCAGAATAATGCTCCGAGTTCCCAATCCTCGTTCATCATTTGATGCCCGGTGCATCGAGGATCATCGCACTCGAAGTGGTATTGGAATTTGAAGGGAAGTTTGCGAGGCGGTTCTTTGCTGGCTTTGCGATCGTCCCACAACCGGGCCTGCTTGAGTTCTTCGAGGAATGATCCCTTCCACTTGCGCTCGGTTGGTTCGGCGACGAGGTCATGCACGATCTTGGGCCGGATGATGCCCAGAGATGTGCCGTCGCGGTCTTGGCAGTCGCGAAGTTCTTCCATCGACCGGGCGACGTTCTTCAAAACGAATTTGCCTCGCGCGGACCAGTCGCCTGCCTTGGTCGGAATCTTCTCGCCCAACATGACGAGCGTGTCGCAATCTGGCCGGTAGCTTTCTTTGCGTGTGTCTCGCCCTTGATACTTCTCCGCTTCAACTTCGATCCATTGGTATTTTTGATACTGCTTGCTGAAGGGCTGGTCGCGAAAGTTGATCGGATAGAGGCGGATGAAGTCGCCGCCCTCAGTGACGCCGGCCGTGCAAACCAATTCGCCGTACTTTGCCGACGGGATCGGATACGTCTTCACGGTGATGAGAACTTTGAGTTGTTCTTTCATCGGTCGCTCGCTGTTACGAGAGATGAACGATCTGGCGTCCGAGTTTCGGTGCCACCGCTTTTGCCAACCGCCCGCGATGGCAGCAAGTAACGTCCTTCTCCATGCACAGCAGCGCGGACGGTCGCTCCTGCAAGTGCTCGACGGCGACGTCGATGGCCTCGCGGCGGCCTGGAAGCATTTCCGTTTCGTAGCGGTCCAACAAACGCTGATACGAAGCGTAGTCGCTCAGGTCGGCTCGCTCGGAACTCGCGATGCCCAACTCCGGAAGATGTTCGTAGCCGATGCCGAGCTTGCGGGCGATTTCGGACATCGACCGTTTGGCGAAGCCGTACTTGCGTGAAATCGGATTCGCTCGCACATCGATGATGGCCGCGATTCGCGACTCCAGCAGACCGTTGAAGAATCCATCCACGGACTTGCCTTCGTAGCCGACGGTGTAGACCGCGATTTCCGTCTTCGGAGACGGTCCCGTCTCGCGCGGTTTCAAATGGACCAACTCGCTCTTGGTCGCGAACCAGGGATAGCGGGTGTAGATGTCGCGCAGCAGTTCGTCTTGAGACTGCGAACCGCGTCGCACGACGACATCGCGGATCGCCCGTGTCCAGTCTTTCGGCAGTTCTGATGATCTCTCGCGAGCCTCTTCGCGGCTTGCTTTCGCAAGCGAAAGTTGCGGGTGCTCGTCGGTCACATAGCCATCGCGCTGCAATGTGGAAAGTTCCCGATACAGCGCGAACGAAAATGGTCCGAACCGATAGGGCACGAAGTCATAGAAGGCAGATTCTTTGCGAAGACTGGTTTCGTGCCGCAGCAAGAACAGCCATTTGACCAACTCGATGGCCGAGACTGGCCGGCCTGCCGTCTCCAGCACGGCCAAGACAACTTTTTGACGAGTGAGCACGAATCCGATCTCCGAGTTTGGAATCCGTTCCAGAACGAGTCGCAAACCTAGCAGGTCCGCTCGATCGGATCGAGGGCGACTCACGAGGTTCGAGCCGCGCTTCACAACGAATCGGCAGTTTCACTCGGCATGTTGGTTTGAGTGTCTATACTCGCCGACCGTGTGCGAACCGACGGCGGTTTTGTTTTCTGTTGCAGCGGAAGTGGGTCAGGATGCCGACACTGGATTGGATTGGGAAGCAGGCGGTGGTGAACCATCATCGGGAGGTTCCGTACCACTTGCTCAAGTGCGACAAGTCGCTTTCGGTCGGCGACCCCGGCAGCGGGAACTTGCTGGTTCAGGGGGACAATCTGATCGCGCTCAAGGCGCTCTTGCCGTACTACGCCGGCAAGGTGAAGTGCATCTACATCGACCCGCCGTACAACACGGGAAATGAGAGCTGGGTTTACAACGACAACGTGAACAGCCCGGAGATTCGCCGCTGGTTGGGGAAGGTCGTTGCGGCCGAGGCCGAAGATCTGTCGCGGCACGACAAATGGCTCTGCATGATGTACCCAAGACTGGCGTTGCTTCAGCAGTTCCTCCGCGAAGACGGCCTTTTGTTTGTGAACATAGGCACGGACGAGATTGGCCATCTCTGCGTATTGCTCGACGAAATCTTCGGGCGTCGCAATCGCATATGCGTCGCGGCTTGGGAAACCTCGTACACGGCGAATCAAACGGCTAAGCACATCTCAGAAACGACCGATTTCGTTTACGTCTTCGCAAAGAATTTCGACAGAGCAGTCATCGGAAAGTTCGACCGTAGCGACGAGCAGTTGGCGAAGTTCAAGAACTCAGACAATGACGCGAGAGGGCCTTGGAAGGCGGAAAATCTTTCTGCGGGCAAGTTCTATGCGGCAGGTCAGTTTGAAATTACTGGCCCGACGGGAAAGAAGTTTCTTCCGCCCGACGGAAGATACTGGCGCTGCAATGAAGCTCAGTTCAATGCTTGGCTCGCTGATGGTCGTATTACGTTTGGAAAGGGTGGAACCGGTCGGCCAATGCTCAAGAAGTACCGCGACGAATTGTCGCAGGGATTGACTCCGACGACATGGTGGCGGCATGAAGACTTCGCGACTGCGAAGGATGCGAGTACGGAGTTGAAGGGCCTCTTTGGCGGTACTGCGGCGTTTGCCACACCGAAACCAACGCGACTCTTGGAACGTGTCCTACAAATCGCGACCAATCCTGGCGACCTAATTCTCGACTCGTTCGCTGGTTCGGGGACTACAGGACACGCCGTTCTAAAGTTGAATCGAGCCGCGCCAGATAAGGCACCGCGTCGCTTTATTCTCGTCGAGATCGTGGAGCAGATCGCTCGCGAAGTTACGGCGGAGCGCGTGCGCCGCGTCGCCGACGGTTACACGACCGTGAAGGGAGAACGAGTTGAAGGACTCGGGGGCAGCTTTCGATTCTGTACGCTTTCCGAATCGCTGTTTGATGAAGCGGGGCAGATTCGCTCCGACGTCACGTTCGCCGATCTAGCCGCTCACGTCTTCTTTACCGAGACGGGCGAGCCGATTCCGAAGCGGGCGAGTGGGAAATCGCCGCTCATCGGCGTGTGTCACGACGTCGCTTTCTATTTGCTGTTCAATGGCGTTCTCGGCGATAAGCGTCCCGCTGGCGGAAATGTGCTCACGTCCGCCGTGCTCGATTCGCTGCCAACGCATGACGGCCCGAAGGTGATTTACGGGGAGAGTTGCCGACTTGGTGAAGCTCGGCTGCGGCGCGAGGGTATCACCTTCAAACAGGTTCCCTACGAAATCAAGGTCCGCTGACATGCTCGAATTGAAGAACTACCAACGCCGGTGTCTGGAAGACCTGGAACGCTTCTTCCATCGTGCGGGCGAAGTCGGGGCCAAGCACGCTTTCATCGAACAGACCGAGCGGCCGTACAAAACGGTGAAGCATTTCCCAGAGTTGCCTTATCTCTGCCTGCGAATCCCGACGGGCGGCGGCAAGACGTTGATGGCGGCTCACGCGGTCGGCATCGCGGCTCGTGAGTTTCTGCAAACGGAAACCGCCGTCTGCCTGTGGCTGGTTCCGACGAACACGATTCGCGAACAGACGTTGAAGGCTCTGAAGGATCGTTCGCACTCGTACCGGCAAGCGCTGGCCAGCCGGTTCTCTTCGCCGATCACCGTGATGGAATTGTCCGAAGCGTTGTACGTCCAGCCGGGGACGCTGAAAGGCGAAACCGTCGTCATTGTTTCCACGCTGGCCGCGCTGCGGGTTGAAGACACCGAAGGACGCAAGGTCTATGAGACGGCCGGCGCGTTGATGGATCATTTCACGCACGTTGCCGGCAGCTTGGACGCCGTGCTCGAAAAGAACACCGATGGAACAACTCCGTATTCGCTGGCAAACGTCCTGCGATTGCATCGGCCAATCGTCATCATGGACGAAGCCCACAACGCTCGGACGGAGTTGTCGTTCGACGCGCTGGCTCGGTTCAATCCGAGTTGCGTGATCGAATTCACGGCGACACCGGAAACGACTCACGATCCGGAGAATGGCAAATTCGCCAGCAACGTGCTGTGCCACGTCTCGGCGGCGGAACTCAAAGTCGAACACATGGTCAAGTTGCCGATCCGGCTGGAGACTCGGCCCGATTGGCGCGAGGTCGTTTCCGAAGCGCTGGCGACTCGCGAACGGCTGGAGAAGTTGGCCAACGACGAAGAGCAGCAAACCGGCGAGTTCATTCGCCCGATTGTGCTGCTGCAAGCTCAGGCGAAGAGCAGCACGAAAGAGACGATCACAACCGACGTGCTCAAGCAGCATCTCATGGACGATTGCCATGTCCCCGAAGATCGCATCGCGATCGCCACGGGCGGCACTCGCGAGATTGCAGACGTCGATTTGTTCGACCGAGCTTGCCCGATTCGATTCATCATCACGGTGCAAGCGCTGAAAGAAGGTTGGGACTGCTCGTTCGCGTATGTGCTCTGCTCGGTCGCCGACATTGGATCGGCCAAATCCGTCGAGCAGTTGCTGGGACGAATCCTGCGGCTACCTCAAGCCAAACGGAAATCGCATGACGATCTGAATTGTGCCTATGCGTTCGTGGCGTCGAAAAGGTTTATGGATGCGGCAACGTCGCTGAAGGATGCGTTGGTCGAAAACGGATTTGAACGGATCGAGTCCGATCAACTCGTCGTTCATTCGCCCGGTGCTGCGCCGTCGTTGTTCTCTGGCAAGGAATTATTCGGCGAGACAATACAGCCCGTTCCCGAAGCTCCCCGGTTGGAAACATTGCCAACCGACTTGCGGAAGCGAGTGACGTTCGACGAATCGCGCGGAACACTCACGGTTACCGGCCCGGTGAGCAGTCACGATGCCAAGGCATTGGAAGCGGCTTTCGCTACACCTGCCGGTCGTGAAGCGGCTCGGAACATCTTCGTCGCCGCGAGCGGCAAAACGCCGGTTGCCGCATCAACCGGACGAACATTCTCGGTGCCGCTGCTGACGATTCGACGTCCGAACGGGCAACTGGAATTGTTTGAAGATCAGTTTCTGGATCACCCTTGGAAGTTGGCGGACTGCGACCACCAATTAACGGAAGCCGACTTCCCAGCGGTCTTCGACAGCGGCCAAATCGGGCAATTGGACATCACCAAAGAAGGGCGATTGGATATTCAGTTCGCTCAGAATCTGCGCCGGCAACTGCGACTGGTCGGCATCGAACCGGGCTGGGATGTGTATGGTCTGTCGAACTGGCTGGACCGCCAGATTCCGCACCCTGACATCTCGCCGACAGACTCGCGGCTGTTCATCCTGCGAGCGTTGGAAGGCGTGCAAGAAACACGACGTCTCAGCATCGAACAACTCGCCCAACAGAAATACCGGCTACGCGAAACACTGACCGCGAAGATCGACCAGCACCGCAAAACCCAAGTTCGACGCGCGTTCCAACAAGTGCTGTTTGAATCGGGAAACGCGACCGTCAGCACGGCCCCGGAGTTCTGTTTCCACTTTCAGGAGGGAAACTACGCGCCGCACTGGTACTACGAAGGGGCGTATAACTTCCAGAAACACTTCTTCCGAAACGTCGTTGGCGAACTGAAGTCTGAGGGCGAAGAATTCGACTGCGCGATCTTACTCGATCAGTTGGACGAAGTGAGTTGGTGGGTCCGCAACGTGACAAATCCGCGAACGGCATTCTGGCTCCAAACTTCGACGGATCGGTTCTATCCCGACTTCGTGGCGATGCTCAAAGACGGTCGCCGTTTGGTCATCGAATACAAGGGCGAAGACCGCTGGAGCAATGACGACTCGAAAGAAAAACTCGCCATCGGTGAGTTGTGGGCAAGCGCGAGCGACGGGCATTGCTTGTTCGTGATGCCAAAGGGGCCGGACTGGAATTCCATTCGGAGGAAAGTTGCGGAACCGTTCAGATGAAGATGGCATCGTGCTGATTGCTGCCGGCCGCATTTTGCCGGTCGTCAGACAAGGACGGTTGATCTAATCGCGAGACAGACAAGGACACATGCCATGCCCGCATCGCCGCAAACCGTTCACGACCTGCGCCGCCAACGGAACCCCTACAACGTCCGGCATGACAACACGGTCGCCCGCCCGCTGCGCGACTGGTCTCCCAAGGAGCGTGTGGACGTCATCGTCACCAACCCGCCCTTCGGCGGCATGGAAGAGGATGGCATCGAGGCCAACTTCCCCGCCGAGTTCCGCACTCGCGAGACGACCGATTTCTTCCTCGTGCTACTGATGAAGATCCTCAATGTGGATTATTTGCTGCCTGAGTCTGAAAAACTCCTCGCCCAGATCGCCGAGACGCGGGCGAAACTGAAAGCCCAACTGATGGAGGCGCTCAACCGATGAAAAAGAAACCTGCCGCCAGGAAGTCCGCTGTCAGGAATTTCGTGGTCAAGAAATCGACCTCGCCCGCAAAGGCGAAGCCCGATGGACTCGGATCGCTCATCGCCGAGGTCCGCCAGCTCATCCAGTCCGCGCGCCGTGGCGTGTCGTCAGTGATTGATACCTTCCAGGTGATGACCAACTTTGAAATTGGCCGCCGCATCGTCGAGCACGAGC
>CAMDPK010000022.1 GCA_945904015.1 Candidatus Kuenenia stuttgartensis
CTCAGACACGGGAAAATCGTTCAGCCTCTTGATAGCTTCTGACATGGCGGTGTGCTCCTGGGAAAAAAAGGATGTTGTGCAACTCCAATTTCTCCCAAGCACGCCGCCCTCTTCAACTCACCACCATCCACAACTTCCGACAATACCTCTTTGGCCGAAGAGATGATCGTTGCCGATGCCGCCGAAGAGCATGTCGCTGCCGACTCCATCGGTCAGGGAGTCGTTCCCGGCTCCGCCAAGCAGCACGTCGTTGCCGGCACCTCCGCCAATAAAATCGGCTACCGATCCGCCGAGGATCGTGTCGTTGCCGTCTCCGCCAGTCAGCGTCGTGCGGCCAGAGAAGTGATGGGCGTCGATGCTGGAATTCGTGTTCGACGTCGTCAGTTGAGCGCGTTCCACGCCGGTCAACAGGTCGCGGCCTAACCCCGCCAACGCTGAGTCGCTCAATACAAATGCCGTCGCATCGGACGCGATCACGACATCCGCGAGCCCCGCGCCGCAATTTTCAACTGAGACGTCAACTCCGCCCCACGAAATCGAAGAGGAATCACCGATCACGGGTCATTGTCTGCCTCTTACGATTTATCTGATTTGAATGCGTGTAAGGGGGCTACCGACTCCGTCCGGATAATTCTGCGGCAATTAAGGTTATTTTATTTGCAATCCGCAGAAGCGGCAAAACTTCGACGATACCGAGTCGGTGGGGCTTGCGCTTGACGCTAGGGGCTTACTCCTAACGCGGGCCGTTGGCCTCCGATTCCATTGGTTCGAAACGTAGTCCAGGCCTGAGCGAAGGTTTCCAATCATGATTCTTCAACGTTGGTACATTGTTGCCGCTGTCGCTTGTCTTGCGTCGATACCCTTAGTCAGTCTTCAGGCACAAACCCGAAACACTGGAGATATCAGCCGGCAGATATTCGAGGATGATTCCGCTGCCGATTGGATCCAACTGTCACGCTCCAAGCCAAGATACCTCTTGTTGAGCGGCAATTCCGGATCGAACGAAAATTCTGACTTGAGCGGTGATTCCAACTTGGGCAATAGTTTCGTATCGAGCAACGAGCCAGTCTATGGCGGCAGTCCTGTTTACAGCGACGGTTCGTCTGGGACGATTACCGCTGGTGTCGCCCTGTATTTTGTTCGCCCCTTCAGTAGCAACAACACGGCGTTTTCCACGACCACAGGCATCGGTACGCCGACAACGGCATTGACGAATCGGGAATTCGATTGGAGCTACAAACTCGCTCCTGCCGTCTGGCTCGGCTGGTCAGACCCAACCGGTGTCGGTGTCCGCGCCCGTTTCTTTCATCTCGACCAAGACTCTGGATCGGTCAACAGTGTTCTTGACGTAGCCAATGCAGCAACGACGTTAATCACGCCACCGAGCGGCCTGTCACCTCTGCTAGGGATCCCATTGCGCGGCTTGCAATCGCCGGGGATTCTGCTGCAAGACAGTCGCGGGCAGGATACGCTGAGCGCTCAAAGTAGCTTGCGTATCCAGACCATCGATAGCGAAGTGACATTACAACGAGACTGGGGCGCTCTGACTGTGCTTTGGGGAGCCGGTGGACGATACCTGCAAATGAATCAAGGCTATCAATTATCGCTGGTGAATTTCATCGATCCGTTGAATAACGAAACTTCGAACTTGAATGCGATTCGCGACTTTAGCGGCTTCGGTCCAACGTTCTCCGCGCAATGCTCCCGGCAGATTGGCAGTTCGAACTTCTCCGTCGTCGGCTTAGTCCGTGGCAGTTATCTGGTCGGGACTTCGCAGCAGTCGGGGACGTTTAGCGAGACAATCGTTGATTCAATCAATGGCAACCAGACAAACGTCGGCACTGACCGATCATCGAATCATGTGGCCCTTCCAATCATCGACCTAGAGGGGGGCGTGGAGTATGGCCGAAGCGTCGGCAGCACGTTTGTTTTCGTGCGTGGTACCTGCGTCAGCAGCACCTATTTCGGCGCAGGAAACGCCAGCAGCACAGACGGTAACCTGAACCTCTTCGGAGCGATGATCTCCACCGGGTTGAATTTCTAATCGCGAGGCAACTGGCCGACCGCAAGATTCGGCCACACCTGTCTCCCCGTTTTCAATCGCCGTCCGCAGTACTACGGGAGCGCCGCCAAGAGCAGACTGAGTTCCGTCGTAAACGCATCGATCCGGTCGGTTCCGTCCGTGAAGTCGGTCAGGCTGGTGATGCCAACTCCACCGGAAAGCGAGTCGGCTGAATCGCCGCCGGCCAGTGTGTCGTTGCCCTCCTCTCCAAAGAGGAGGTCGTTGTCGTCACCGCCTTGAAGAGTGTCGTTGCCGAGGCCGCCCAGAATGGAGTCGTTGCCTGCGTCACCTCGCAGCAGATCGTGACCCGCTTTGGCTGACACTCCACGCAGATCTCCCACAATGACGTCGTTGTCAGCCCCACCGGAGATCGTGTCGTTTCCGTTGCCACCCAAGAGGACATCATTGCCGTCTCCGCCGTTCAACGAGTCATTTCCCGCTCCACCTTGAGCAGTATCGTTACCGGCACCGCCAGCGAAATTCACGCTGATGTTGGGCGAGGTGATCTTGCTGGCATCGAGTGTGTCATCACCGCCGTTGCCAACAAAGATGACCGTCCCTTTGAATTGGTTCGTCTTGGCAAGGATCGAGTTGAGGGACGCATCCAGAATCACTCTGTCGGCTGCACTGCCGCCGTTGATCGTCAGCGAACGGACATCCTCCAGCCGGATCGGCATATCCGGACTTAACCCCGGAACGAACACGCTGGAACCGGAGACCTTGAGGTTGTAACCATCCTTCTTCCCGCTTCCGATCACCAGATCGTCTCTCGAAACGGTCACCGTGCTCGTCACGTCTCCCAATGTCACGACCGGATCAAAGACTTCGTCCATGACGGTCACGATGACAGTTGCCTGCCCCGTCAGTTTGGCGGCCTTGGAAATCGCATTCCCGGCGTTATCGGTGGCAGTGATTGTCAGTGAGAAAGTTTTGGTAGTTTCATAATCCAACAACGCAGAATTGTTGACGACGACCTGTGCTGAATGACCAGCTAATCGCACAAGCTTGAACAAATCCCCGCCGGTCTTTGACGTGACGTTTCCTTTCGTGATCGAGAACGCGGTGATCGTGTCGCCCGAATCGACGTCTGTCGTCTGGACTGTGCCCAGCACCTGGCCATTGGTCGTGTACTCCGAAACACTCATCGGCACAGCGGTCACGACCGGCGCATCGTTCACGGGATTCACCTTGAGCACAAACGTCTTCACGGAACTCGCGCCGTGAGAATCGGTCACGGTTGCTGCGATGTTCGTCGTGCCAAATTGGTTGGGCTGCGGAAGCAGCGTGATCGTGCGTTTGACAGTATCAATCTTGATATGGCTGTTGTCATTGGGCACCAATGACAAATTCGAAGATGTCGCGGTGACCGTCAGACTTGCGGTGGTGTCATCGATATCGGTCATCGTGAAAACAATCGGCTTGGTGGCTGTGTCTTCGTTCGTGACTTGATCGGTCAGATTGCTGATGACCGGAGCGTCATTGACCGAATTGACCGTGACCAAGAACGTCTGTTGTGAGACACCATTGTTCTTGTCCGTGACCTTGATCGTGATCGTTGCCGAGCCAAACAGATTCGGAGCCGGGAGGATGGTCACGGTGCGATTGGCGCCACTGCCACCGAAGACAATATTCTTGAGCGGGATCAAATTCACGTTGGACGACATGGCCGTCAGCTTGAGATCGGCCGCCGCTGTTTCTATGTCATTGATGGTGAAGGGGATGGCTGTTATTGCGATGTCCTCAGCCGTCGTGAGACCGCTGATCGCAGAAATTGTCGGCAGATCGTTAACAGATTTGACGGAGATCTTGAACGTTTGCAGGGTGGAATCCATGCCACCGTTTACTGCGCCTCCATTGCTGAGCAGTGTCACATTGACGGTCGCGACTCCGAACTTGTTCGCAGACGGGGTGTAGGTCAACGTGCCATTGGAAGACACCTCCGGCAGCTTGGCGAACAATGAGTCATCACTGGTGCTCACCCGAAATACTGAGGTCGGACTCGGTTGATTCGGCGGGCCAACCAACACTTTCGTGGCCCAACCGGTCACTGTCTGTACTCCCGCATCCTCATTCACCGACTGATCTTTGCCCTTCACAAAGCTGGGCACATAAATCCCGACTGGAATTGACGTGTCTAACGGAAAGTTTTCAAGTTCTGGGGCACGACCGACGCCTTGGAAGTGGCCGCGGAGAATCGTGCCAGAAAGCGCGCCGGCGTTAGGACCGGTCGTATGTAACAGATCTAATTGTTCGATGAATCCAGGATTGCCACCATCCGTTGGACTCGTGGAAACTCGGACACCAGATCGTGTCGAGTTGACGAACGGCAGGTAATTCTGCAAAACCTCCAAAGGCTGACCGTCAGTGAGGCCAGCACCATTAAATGTTGTCACCAGCGGCACCCAGCCCTGATCAGCCGAGACCGTTAAGTCACGGATCCCATCGCCATTGACGTCGCCAACGGCCACGAAAACGCCATTCTTGAAATTGGATCCAAACGGTTGGAAGGTGCGTAGCAACTCCGGCGTCTGAATAGCCACAGAGAAGATACTCACGGTCGCGGACATGCCCATGCCGGAGCCCGCGACGATCTCGGCGAAGCCATCGCCATTCAGATCACCCGCAGAAATTCGGACACCGCCCCGGAAGTCGTTTCTGAAGGCCAAGAATGGCGCCACCAACAATGAGGGAGTCGGCGTCGTCAGATTTAGGCCATTGAAGACTTTGACTGTGGGAAGCAAACCTTGGTCGCCAGCAACGATCAGATCCGCGGCACCGTCGCCGTTGATGTCACCCAACGCCAGATTGACGCCGTTGGTGTTCGTGGCCGGGAACGCGTTGAAGGAAGTCAGGAGTTGATGCGCATAATTGCCTGCGGTATCCGGACTGCCGTTGAAGATCTTGACGGTTGGCGCTCGCGCTCCACCGGGAGCGACAATCAGATCGGGCAAACCATCGTTGTTCACGTCGCCAGTGATCGCACGCACTTCGCCGCGATAGAACGACTCATACGCCAGCACTTGGTACTGCAACTCATTGGTCTCAGCATCATAGACTTGGATGACAGGGATGCTTCCGCCGCTGGTCACTGCGTATGTGGCGACATGATTGAAACGCTCGATGCTCTGGAAATAAACGCGCTGGTGGGCGCTTCGAAATCCCCAGAAGCCCTGCCCCAGATCGGTGATGTGCAGCTTACGCCCAACGGTGCCAGTGGTCTCAGTATCGAGCAGCAGATAATCGCCCCCGCCCACGACAGGTTGGCCCGGCAATGGCAGCCGACCGTCCAAGGAGAACTCAGTATCCGGACTGGGTTGGACATTGAAGATGTTCACGGAATCGTTGCCGACCATGTCAAGAAAATCGGCCGTTCCGTCATAGTCGATACCGGCGAAATTCGGTCGCGTCGGATTAAAGCCAGGCACTGTCGGTGAGGTGACGAAACTGTCCGGCAAATCAAACTGGATCACCATGTCAGGAGTGATGGTGTAGTTGGCTCGGTCAGCCTTGGCGAAATCGTTGATGTAGATGCGGTCTTGATGTTCCTGGTCGTCCAAATTACCAGCAGCGATTCGCAACCGACCCTGGATATTGTCCAGATCTCCGTTGTCGTCATCGAGCGTGGATCCGACGTTGAAGCGGTCTGCACCTCCCACGCCTTCAATCTTGATCGTGCTGTCAACGAGCGTGCTGGTCACGGTGAAAACGTCGCCGAGAGCATCGGCACCACGCAGCAAAATCCCATCCCCAGTGGAACCGTGAGTGAAATGTCCCGACGCTTGATAGGTGATGGTCGCCGGTGCAAATCCAGTGATCGTGTTCTTTGTCACGACAATGTTGTTATTGCCCGCGGTCGCGGCAAAGTCACTGATGACGAGTCGCTGGGCATCTCCGGAACCTGCATCAATGTTGATCAGACCAAGCACATTGTCGAGATGGCCAAGGAGGAACTCAGGAGCCTCGGGCAGTTGCTCGACTGCGGCGGTTGAAGAAATGAAGACCTTGTCACTGCCATCGTGGAGATTCAAGTTCGTGGTGGTGCCTTGGTGCGTGGACTGAATATTGAAGAGATCGTTTCCAGCACCAAGGTCGATGTTGAGTATGTCCACATTCGCGTATCGAATACCGACAAATGGGGAATGGGCGATTGCCGTTGACGAGGCTCCCGGACGCAACGTCGTGATTTGCACATTCACGTCGGTTGGATTGGCGGCATTCGTGAGGGTTGATGGCCCCGCAACCCAGACCAGCGGGTCCACGTCTTGTCCTGCCAGAGATCCTCCAAACGTGACCCTGTAAATGTTGGCTTCACGCTCGACCTGAATGCCTTCTTCGCCGTAGAGCGTTTCCAATGCGGACTCGACGGCCGTCAATGAGTCTGCCAAATCGATCGTGACCGTTTGACTGGAATCGCTCTGGCGCTGAAGCACAAAAGCACCCGAATCTGCGGTGATCGCCAGTTGTTGGACTTCGCGGACAGTCGGCATCCCCAGGCCGGTGAGGGTGGTCGCAGTCAGCAATCCGACCTTGTCTTTCGTGGAACCCGCGTCATCGACGTTGACGATGTTATTCTCGCCCGGCGATCCAGCGTTGATCGTCAATTCATCGCTGATGAAGTCGAGCACATCGGGTGTATAGGGGGCTCGGTATCCGACGTTGATGGTGTCGGCACCAGAGCCGGTATTGACCGTGGCATGCCCATTGATGCTACGAACATTGACAATGTCATTTCCGCCATTGGTGTTGAGCAAACTGCTGCCGGAACCAAGCAGAATGACGTCATTGCCAGCACCGGTCGTGATCTTGTCGTCGCCTCCACCGAACTCTGGAGTGGGAGTAAACTGCAGGTCAGCAGAGCCATCGAGCACATCGAAACGGGTGACTGGGGTTCCGTTGAAAATCACCAGGCCGTGATCGCCAAACACCAGGTTGCCCGCGTCCGGCGTGTTCTCCGATTCGTCACCGTTCGCGGTGATCACGTCCATGCCGATGCCGCCAAAAATAATGTCGGCACCGATTCCGGTTGTGATGCGGTCGTCTCCGCCGATCGAAGGCGAAATCGATTCGACTCGCCCCAGCGTCAGGGCTTGGTTGCCGAAATTCGGAGTATCAGTCGTTCCCGCAGTGATCAAACCGTTGTCACCGAAGACGATATTCTTGCCGGCCCCGGCGGAAATCGTATCGTTTCCGGTGCCACCCACGACGATGTCGCTGTCGGCACCACCAACAATGCTGTCCGCACCGCCAACACTCGAGTTTGTTGATTCCACTCGCGACACGACACCTGTCGCCAGCCGTGTGACGAGACCAGAGTCGCCGAACAGGATGTTCTGGCCAGATCCACCATCGATCTGATCGCCGCCATCGTTTCCGAAGAGCGTGTCGTCACCCGTCCTACCGTCGATGTGATCGACACCATGACCGCCCTGCACAAAGTCGTGGCCAGAACCACCGTCGATCGTCAGCTCCAACAAGTAGGCAAATGCGTCAATCTGATCGTCCTGTGCTCCACCATCGATGGAGACTGCGGCATCGAAAGTCAGTCCATCGCCGTTGAGTGCATCAAGCGGACTCAATGTGACGGAGTCGTTTCCTTCGCCGGTATTCAGCGTCAACGAAACGATCGGATTCCAGAAATCCAGAGTTGTGATCACTGATGTGCTGGTCAGGCGGGAAACCTTGTTCGCCTCCGTTGCATCGTCGCCCAACAGGACCGCGTCCGCACCAGTCGCGGCCGCGAATGTGAATGTGCGCTCGTCGACAACCAAGGCATCGAGGACGGATTCCACGCCTGTGAGGTGCATCCACCGATCGTCAACGTCGATGGTGCTGGTGTTCGCGGCGGTAGAAGTGTGAGTGACCGCGCTGCGCTGACCATCGACGAGCTCCAGCCGATCGGTACCGTCCTGGCTGGTCCCCGTGAATTCGGTGCCGCCAGACGGGAGAGTTCCGATTTTGTTCAGATCGATGAACAGCAACTCGGCGTTCACGGTCAGAGTCGCAGCGGTGAGCAGCCCCTCCAGTCGAACGCTGGCTTGAGTCGCATTCAGCAACACATCTCCGCCCGACCCGGCGTTGAGCGTACCAGTCAAGATCGAGCCATTCACCGACGTCAGCGTGACGTCATTGCCGGTCCCCCCAACTCCGCCACCTGCGGTGACGCTGGTCAAGGTGATATCGCCACTCGCCGTGATCGTGATCGAACCATTAGTTGTCGTCACGTCGGCGATGGAATCGACGGTGGCAATCTCCAGGGCTTTGTTGTTCGAGATCTCGATGTTGCCCGTGCCGCCGTCGATCGTCAGCTTGTCGATGCTGGTTTCCAGCGTCGTGCCGTCGCCGACACCACCGCTTGTGCTGATGGCCAGGTCGCTGACAGTGATGTCTGCATCGACCGAGTTGTTATCGAGGACATCCTGAGCGGTCAGCCGCACGATGCTGACATGAGCCGGCGACATCGCCGCATTGAAAGTGATGTCGTTCGTCGCTGTGATGCGCAGCGTTCCGGCGGTGATCAAATCGAGTTCCGCATCCGTCAGTTCCAGGTCATTCGTCAGGCTCGTTCCGAAACTAACGTCTCGTCCCGCTGATTCCGTCGTGATCACGACAAGCCCCGCGCCGACATTGATCCCGCCAGCCGTCACCGCCAGATCATCTGTCGTGAGCGACGCATTCGCCGCCGTCAACGTGGCCGCGATGGTCATTGAGGGTGCAGTGAGTGTCACGTCGCCGGCGAATGTTGCCGCGCCGGTGAAAGTCAGCGAATCAGTGCCAATGCCCGTATTGATCGTCAGATTCGTGATAACGTGAGCGTTCGCCGCACCGCTGACGTTGATCGAGTCATTACCGTCGGTATTGAGCGTCGTGTTGATGATCAACGTCGTCGTGTTCCAGACGGCAACCGATTCGATGGCGACTCCGCCAGACGTGCCGCTGACAACGAGTGCCGGATTCACACCGCCGAATGTGAAGTCGGTCCCGGCCGCGACTGTCAGCACGTCGTCGCCGTTGGGCAGGTCGATGGTTACGCTCGCGAAGCCGAACATGTCCACCGGTTCGAGATTGATGAACTTCGAGTTCTGCCCGTTGATCGTGACGACACCGCTGCCGCTCGTGCTGCGATCTGGCCGATAGATGGCGTCTTGCCCGTTGCCGATGATTCGCAGTTCGTCGAATCCACCGGCTCCGCCGTCGAACACGAGACCGCCGTCCGGGACCGGATCGCCGTTGCTGTAATCCAGAATGAACACGTCGTTGGTCGCGGCCGTACCTTTGACCGTCAGCGGCCCGGCCTCGGCGACGGGGATGCGTTGCAGCAACTTACCGTCTTGTGTGATTTCAATGTTCGTTCCGACAACCATCACCGTGATCGGTCCACCGCCAGCGGGGGGATCGACGACGGACGGTTGACTGGGTGTCGCGGCCGACACGGTCACGGCGTAGTCTTCGACTTCGCCACCCAGTGTGAATCCCGTCGGACCAAGTCCACCGCCGCGGCTCAACCGGAAGCGTGCGTAGCTGGTGCCCACTTCCGTACCTGCGGGAATCGTGAAGCTCATGACCTTCAACCCCGCGGACGTTCCCAGATCGGCGGACGAGAAAATCTGCTCGCCGGCATCGTTCCAATCGCCGTCGCGATTGAAATCGATCCACGCGTCGAGCTTGTTGCTGGTCGCGTCCGGGTTCTGCAAATTGACCGTCACACTGGCGATCGTGGCCACCGTCGCCGATCGAATCAGCGAAGACACCGAAACGATACCGTCTTCATCATCGATCTCGTTGTTCGTGTCATCGCCCGTCGCGTTCACTGACGGAATTCCATCCCCATCGGCGATGCGACTGATTCCGAGCTTCGCACCCAGCAGTCCGTGCCGCGCCCCGTCGTCCGCCAACAACACGGGATAGCTGTTCGCAAATCCGGACTGTGCGGCACTCGCAGCGTCGCCCCAATCCAATTCGCCCGTCTTGAGCGAAAGGTCGTTGCCCGTGTTGCCGACATAGCTGACTTCAAATCCCACGAAGCCACCGTCAACGGTCGAGCCTTCCGGCACTCCTGCGAATGTGCCGACAATTTGAGTACTGGGTACCGAGTCGTCGATGATTGTGAAACGCGTTCCGCCCGTCAGCGTCTTCGCTCCGCTGGCCTGCAGCACTGCTCCGGTCAGCGTCACGATTCGGTTGTTTCCCAGTACGACCACCTGGTCATGACCGCTACCCGCCGTCAGACCGTTGATCGTGACATCGAGTTGCGAGCCCGGTTGCAGCGTGAGATTGCCGTCAATCGTAAGGATACCGATCGATGAGACCGGGCCCGCCGCGCCCAGATTGGCCGCCGTCATGTTCGTCAGCGTACCCGTCCGGCCACCGACACGATCGAGCAGCGTCGATCCCGTCGCTTCGCCCAGCCGCCAATAGCTGGCGAGTGTGTCGAACGTGCTCGGATTGACAACGTTGTTCAATTCGTTCGCCGACAGTGCTTCGCGGTAGATCGAGATTTCAGAGAGCCGTCCGGGCAGCGACGTGTTGAATGTCGGTGCGCGGCCAAACGTCAGTGGGCTCTCATCGACGAGGGGCGTACCGGGGAAAGTTCCCTGGGCATCGAGCTGACCATTGATGTAGATGCTTCCCACGTCCCCGTGCTTCGTCACCGCCACGTGAGTCCATTGTCCGATCGGCACAACGGCACGACTCAACAAGCTGAAAGCGCCTCCGGTCGTATTCACTTGATATTGGATGCGCCGGCCGGCTCCCGTTTCTTCGAAGATCCCCAGGGTTCGAGTAGCATCATCACCCTTGCCGACAAGTCGCTGCCAATCTGCGGCCTCCGAATCTTTGTAGACCCAGAACTGCACGGTGTAGTCGCTTGTGAAAATGGCATTCAGATCTTCATCGTGCGGCACCGCGATGTATTGGTTGGCTCCGTTGAACTGCACCGCGGTGGTCGGTTGGAATGTGCCAGGAGCGATTTCGCCGCCGCTGGTGGCCGTGACGGAGCCCGTGAGCTTGCCGGACCCAGCCAGCGTGCCGCCGTTGTTGACGACGACCGTGGCCACATTGTTGTTCCCATTCAGCACGAGCGCACCGTCGTCGATGCTGGTCGTGCTGGACATCGACAGCGTGCCGGGCAACGTCAACGTGCCACCACCCAGCAGACGGAATCCGCCCGAGCCGGTGACGGACCCCGTGATCAGGCTGTCGTCGTCGTTGGTATTGATCGTCAATAAGCCGGCTCCTGCCGCGAGGTTTCCGGTGATCGCCACAGTGCCCCGGACTAGATCCCCGTTGACATCCGGCAAGCCGAGAGAAGCCAGCGTGATGCCGTTGAGCGCCGAGAAATTCGCGGTCGAGTAGAAGTCGGCCCCTGACGTGAGGTGGATGAAGCTGCCCGAAGTCGTGAGCGCGATCGACGGCACCTGCAGGAGTTCGTCTTGCGCCGTGAGCGTCACGCTGTGCGTTGCGGCCAGCACGCCGACCAGATTGATGTCGTCGTGCGCATCGAGCGTCACATCGAGCGGCGCGAGCGACTTACCCAGGGGCAATTCGATCGAGCCTCCCACATACGCTCCGTCGGCATCGAAGAAGCCGGTCGTCACCACGCTGATCGTCGGTGCCGTCCAGTTCGTCAGCACAAGGTCGTCCGCACCGTGAGCCGTGATGCGGCCGGTGCTCGATACGACCGTAAGATTCCCTGTGTTGATCTGTCCGTGTGCTTGCAACGCAATCGAGTTTGCGACCGTGCCCACTGTGGCTTCGTTGAGAGCGATCGACGCTCCGGTTGCCTGACCACCACTGAAATCCTTGAGCGTCAGTGGCACGAGCCGCGCCGCGATCGCCGCGTCCATCAGCGAGACGAACACCGGTTCGAACAGAGAATTCTCTTCGGCCACTGCCAGCGTCGTTTGATCCGCTTCAAACAGCGTTCCGGCTGTCGGGTCAACGGTCGTGGAATAGACCGTGACGAACGATCTCGTCGTCGAGTTGTACGCCGAGAATGGAAATCGCCCCGTGACCGGATCAGCCCGTTGAGAGAACTCGTCGCCGGCAGGACCAACGTGCCGGAAGTAAAGCTGTTGCGTTTCGGGGTCACGGAAGATGTCGAGTCCCGTCTCCTCGTCTTTCATGACGATCGAGCTGGTCGTCGTGAACGGCACGAGGTCGAGATTCGCAAAGCTCGCGACGACCTCGCCGTCGGAATCCAGCACCAGGCTGGCGTCGTCGATCTCCGGCGCGTCGGCAAAGTACGTCTCGCCGTTGAGCACCGACTGGAACCGATATTGCCCATCGAAATCGCCGGATGTCATCAAGTTGCCGCGCGCGATCACCGTCAGCGATTCCAGCGGCTGACCGTTGCGGCCGCGGATCGCACCCTTCACCGACACGTCGCCGTGATCCGAGATCAGCGTGATCCCGTGCTCGGACTCCAGCGTGCCGCTGAAGCGAATGGAACTGCCTGAGTGAATCAGAATCGGATCGACCGTACTGAGATTCAACGTCGCACCGCTGAACTTCACGTCCTCATCCGACGTGAAGCTGACTGAGTTCGGTGCGGTGAAACCGCTGCTCACGAACAGTCGGCCCGTCGAATGCAGACTGAGGTTGTGCCCCGCGACGACCGTGTCCGCGACACCGTTGACGGGCAACAAAGTGAACGTGCCGCCGGATGTCAGCGTGATGTCGGCCGTCACTCCCGGAGCATGAATTTCCAAAACATCGAAGTTGCTGGGCGTGGTCAAAATGACCGAGCCATTGTTGTTGGTGATGGACTCGACGCGCAGGCCCAGATCTGGTTCGCCAATGCTATCGAAATCGACCAGATTGATGTCGCTGTTGGTGTTGGTCATCAACGTGATGGTGTTGATCGCCACTTCGATGCCGCTGACTCCGGTTGCGCTGTGAATCGTCAGCAAGTCCGTGACGAGGTCCACTGCGGCATCGGCCGAGCTGACTTCACGCACGGCACCGCCACTGGTCAATGTGACATCCCCGTAGGTGCGAATCGCTTGCTGCAAATCGAGCTGTCGATCGGCCTCGGCTTCCGCCTTCTCTGCTGCGTCTGCGTCACTGCTGAAGATGTCGTTCGTCAGCCAGGTGACCAGCGTCGCTCGCGCGGCCATCCGATCGAGGGTCGCAAAGGTGGTCTCCGTCAAATCCGGAGCATCGGCGGCCACGAACCCGCTGGCTCGCAGCGCACCGCTCAGGTATGCCAGACGAATCAGCCGCGCGTCCGCTTCGGTTTCCGCGAAGGCCCCCGCGCTGATCAAGCCGATGTCGATGTTCCCACCGGCCGTCAGCGTGATGTCGTGGTCGTCGGAATTGGTCAGGCTGACCGCCTTGGTGACAACAAGTGCTCCCGCCGTGTCGAGCGTCAAGCTGCCATTCGTGACGGCGACGATGAGTTCCATCGGCTGCGTGCCGGTGTTGTGGACGACGACATCTCCCGCTCCGCGTGTTGTCAGCGTCAGGCCCGTGACGGCCGTGTCGAGCGTGAAGCCGGCGTTCGGCGCGTCGATCGTCAGCATTCCGCCGCTGATCTTGGTGCTGCTGGATTGGAACAGCTCGCCAGTGGACCGCAGCGTGACGTTCTCGCTGCCAGCGACCGTGCCCACTGTCAGCGTGCCGATCACGGTCACACTGAGGTTGCCGTCCGCACTGGTCAGCGAGCCGGGCGAGGTGACATCGCCGATGTTGATCAGCGTGACATCGCCAGTCCCGGAGTTCTGCACATCGTATTCACTGACGACCGTATTCGCAGTGATGCCCTCTTTTGCACGAGCCTTGAACTGCTTGCCGGTCGCCGCACCGCCGGTCTGAGCGATCTGGCCGCCGGTTGCGGTGAGGCTGATGAAGCCGGTGCTTGTCGAGCCGGTCAGCGTCGAGTCCGTCAACGTGATGTCGCCGCTGGTTCCACCGGCGGTGAGGATGATCTGGCTGGCGAACGTCGTCAGTTGCGTGTTGATGTCGCCGGTGATCGAGCCGGTTCCGTCGGTGCCGGCGGTCGCTTGAATCAAGTGCGTGGCCGTGACGTTGCCGGTCAGAGTGATGTCGCCGGTGGCGGTGACCGTGACCTTGTCGAGCGTCGTGACTTCACCGGCCACGACGGCGTCGCGACCAGCGGTGATACGGACTTCGTTCAGTGCTTCAATGACGTCGATGACGTTGTCGGCGTAACCTTGCACCTGGCTGGCCGCACCGAGCGTCGCATCGCGACCAGCGGTGACGATGATCTGCCCATCCGCCAGCAATCCGGCGATGGCGGGCAATGTCCCCACCGGAGCACCTGCGGGGACCATGCCATTCACGATCGCATCGTTTCCGGCGGTGATGGTCAGAGTCTGATCGCTGCCGGTCGATTGGACGACTCCATGAATCGCCACGTCGTTCCCCGCCGTGATCGTGATCGCGTTGATCGCGTCGATCGACGGAGCGCCAAACGCTCCCTGCAACGCGGGCGTCCCGTCTTCCAGCGTCCGTGAGGTGGTCAGCACCGTTTGCGATTCGGTGATATTCCGCGTCTGCCACTGAGTGACCGAATTCTGGCTGACAACTTTGACGTTCGACTCACCCGTCTCAAACTTCGGCCGCAGGTCATAGATGTCCGTCGGCTTGGAGACGAACTGATACGACAACTGCAACCGCGTATCGACGACATCGAGAAGCTTGGACTCCCAGTTGAAAAGATCGTCGCGGAACGTCTCGGAAACATCACCAACGTCTACCCAATCGCCTACTCCATCCACATCAATCTCAAGTCTCGCAAAGTCAGGAGGAGTATTATCATTTCTCGTCTCATTAACTCTGTCGCCCCGACTCAGAGAATATCTCGCGTTGTTAAAGAATACATCATCGTTGCCCTTAAGACTTTCCGTGAAATCTTCCTCAACAAAATGAAAATGGATGTCATACGTTGCGTTACGGTCACGATCCTGCTGAGTTTGGAAAGTATTCGAAAAATTACCACTCTCCTCATCGCCGTAGTAGACACTCCAAGTTCCGGATGGGGTGACCGTTAATGTAAAGCGAATCTCAGGGTCACCGATACCGTCACCGTTAGAAAACGCAACTCGCGCGCTAATCGTGTCGTCGAACAAGAACTTAAAGAAATCGCCAACCCGCGACATGGGACGGGACGCATACTCCGACTGGTTATTGATCAGACGCGTTGTGGCGACGTAGCCAGTTTGCACCTTAATCGAGAGATTGTTGATGTCTCCCGCCTCGAATTTGTCTCCGGCATTCCAGAGTGGAATTTGGAACTCGTTGACCATATTCCCGCCCGTGCGGCCGTCGTTGATCGAATACCAACGTTTGCCCGAATCGAAGTAGCTCACATCCCAGTGGATCGGAGAATCATCCAAGTCCGTTCTGCGATCGTCGCCAGATTCGAAAGGCAGATTCGCCGACTTGTCCTGGGTGTAGAGCACGCGGGCTTGGTCGTAGTAGTCGCCCACGTCTTCCTGGAACGGCGTGGCCGTTCCCTGCGAGACCACTCGCAGGATGTCCGATTCGGTTCCGGCTGGCAGTTGAACATACTTGTCGCGCCAGCCGTCGACCGGCAGACGCCTGGTGATCGTGTTGTTGTACTGCTTGTAAGTCAGCGTGGGTCCGTTGACGAACCCGCCGCTGGCGTTGACGAAACTCGTATCCACCGTCTGTGTCGTGAAGGAGTTCTTCCAGGTTGGGTTCCAGTCAATCTGCGTCGGGATGCCGTTGATCGTGTTGTTCGTTTTCAGGTTGGCAAAGCTGACGTTGTAGAACTTGCGATAGCCCAAATGGATCAGCACAGACTCGCGTTGGAGGTCGAAGAGTGCTCCAAATTCGGTCGTGCCAGGCGTGAATGTCGACAACGTCCGGATGTCGCCGCTGAGCGGGTCATAGACTTTGCTCCAATCCACGCTCCCATTCGAGTAGTCGATCCCTTCGATGAAGATCTTTCGGAACTGGCTGCCGGGAGCGGCGTTGGGGTTGTAATACCCAAGCTGCGTCAGCGTGACGTCGGCCGTGTTGAACGCGTTGCCGACGCGGACGCTTTCCGTGCCAACTTGCTCGGTGGTGGTCGTGGTCACGAACGTCACGAGCGGGACCAGGATGCTGCCGACCGCGACTTGCCGAGTGCCCGTGATGACTTCGATCGTTTTGGGTGTCGTGACGATGATCGGCCGCCGCACCGGGACGGGGTCACTGCCGACGCTCATCGAGCCAGACACGTTGACGTCGTGACCCGCCAGGATGCGCGATTCACCGCCGCTGGTCAGAGTGCCGCCGTTGATCGTGATGTCGCCACCGCTCAGGTCCGCCAGCACGATCGTTCCTAGCAGTTGCTCCGTCGTCCAATTCGCTCCGACACCGGCATTCACTTCCAGCGAATTCGGCGTGTTGACCTGACCGAAGAACGTCACCGAGCCGACTGCGTTGATGACTACTCGGCCGGTGCTGCTGATTCCAATGATCTTGATCTGACCGTCGAGGCTCATCGTTCCGCCGGCCAGGTGGACCAGTTCGTCGCTTTGAATCAGCGCCGGCTGAGTGCCAACCGTGGTCGCTCCGATCATGAAGTTGCCGGTGGCTCGCAGATCGACCACGCCGCCAATCGCTCGCGTTTGAATCGCCGCATCCGGAGCGATGGCGATGCTCTTGGCACGAATGTCGATGCGATCGACCGCGTCGAGCGCGCTGGTCAGCATCACATCGCCATCGGTGATCGTGATGGTCTGCGCGTCGGGGACGAGGACGCCGTTGATCTCGTGGACTTCACCCACGACACCGCTGAGGATCACTTGCCCGGTCGCGCCAAGCGTGATGGTGCCGCCAGAATTCGTGGTCAGCGTGCCCCCTTGCAAGCGGATCAAGTCGCCGTTGCCATCCGTTTCGAAGGCGAACGCGTTGACGATCAGACCAACATCGTTCTCGTCACTGCCGCCGGTCAACTCCAACGCTTCATCAGCTTTGACGAAGCCATCCACGAGAAGCATTTTGCCGGACGTCAGCGTGATGAGGCCACCTACGGGGAGGGCTGTCATCGTGCCGTAAATCTGAATGTCTTGGTCAGTCGTCAGCGTGATCGTGTGGCCGAGATCGGGGGCCTCGTTGGTCGCGGCGATGGTCCGCAGTGAACTGTTTCCGTTCATCGAGAAGCTGACATCGGCCGAGCCGCCGCTGACGTTGATGGTGATGTCCCTCGTCGCGGCCAATGTGCCACCGACGATTTGCGAAACGCCGCCGATGATCCCCATCCCGCCGAGTGACACCGTTTCCTTCGCGGTGATCGTGATGTCGGTTTCGCTGGGGACGTTGTGCAGATACGAGCCGTCGGTCAGCTTCGCGTAGTTGAGCGCAATCGCCACAGCGTCCATTTGCGCCGCCGTGAGAGCCAAGTAGTCGGATCCCGCAAAGCCTTTGCTCCAGTCGATGACCGTATTGCTGGCGTAGTCGGTTCCCAGCTCAAAAGCGGTCTTGAACACTCCGCTGACGATGTGCTGATACGTGCCGTTGGCTCGCTTGGTGTAATTGAGCGAAATCGCCACAGCGTCCTTCTGGGTTGCCGTCAGATCCGCGAAGAGTGTGTCGGTCGCCGGCTCGGCACCCGGCTCGCTGCCGGTCGGCACGATCGTGACGACCTGCAAGTCCTGGTCGAAGCCTTTGGTCCAGTCGATGACCTGATTGAGGGCGTAGTCGGTTCCCGACGCAAAAGTCGTCTTGATGACGGGGCCGAACGTGGCCCCGGACGGCGTACCGTCCGCTCCCGCCAGCAGCGAACCGGCAATCGCCAGGCTGCCGGCGCGCAGGTCGATCACGGAATTCGCGCCGCTGGTGGCGATGACCGAACCGGAACCGATCTCGATCAGTCCCGTCGCGTCGAATTCGATGCGATCCACGGCCGTCACAAGCGCGCCGAGTTGCACCGGATCGCCATTGGTATCGATCGAGGCTTTGCCGAAGCGGATGTTGCCGCCAGTGAAGCGAACTTTCTGTCCCGATTCGGTGATGGCGATCGTCGTGTTGAAGACATCGACGAGGTTGTCCGCGTCGATCAACAAGGAGCCGGTCAATTGCAGATCGCCGTTGATGATCGCCATGTTGCTGGCGTCAATCGTGATTTCGTAATCGCTGGTGCTGGCGGTTGTCAGTGTGCTGTGAACGACCCCTTGGACATCGACGATCGCACCCTTGAGGAAGATCAGCGCGTCGGACTCGATGTAGCCGGAGGTTTTAGGGATTGTCAGCTTGCCATGTTCGGCGTTGAGTTCCAGCCGAGCAAGCTGATTGCTGCCGGTGCCGACAACGCCGTCGAAGACCACGTCGTTGTAGCCGGTGATGCGAATCTCGCCGCCGCCGCCCGTGGAATTGAGCTTGCTGGTGCCGTCGATCCGCACACTGACTTGATCCGCGACGAGCATCGCTCCGGCGTTCAACAGGATGTCGTCGTTGGCCGTGAGATGGCCGCGAATCCGCAGTGTCTGGGCCGCATCGAGAATGATGTCCGAACCGGCTCCGCCCGCGATGATCGCACCTTGGATGTCGCCGTATTGGCCGGCGGTGAATTGGATCGAACCGTTGACCGTTTCGAGCACCCCGGTCAGCCCCAGGTCGATATCGATCCCATCCGGCGACGTGCCGCTGTAGAGATTGATGGCCGAGTACGCTCGGACTTTGCCGCTGATCGACAGCTTGCCGTTCGGTCCGGCCGGAGCTCCGACGTTGACCGTCGAACCAGCCTGAGCCGCGTCGATGGCGTACAGCCGCGCGGACGCCAACTCACCGACGGTCGTATCGAAACCAAGAGCCGCCAGCAGCTCGGCAGTGCCAGTGATCGCGGCCAGCAGTTCAAAGGGATTCAGCAGAATCTCATACGGACTGACCAGCAGCAGCTTTCCATTGCGGAGCTTGACCGACACATCGGGATCAATCTCGCCGACCGTGCTGGGATCATCGGCCAGTTCGGTGAAGACCGCATCGACTGGATAGGCCGAGTTGCGCGATTCCGTGACCGTAAAGCTGCCCGCCACGAGTGCGGCTTTCAAATCGGCGACGAGGTCCGCGATGCCCGTGTTATTGGCCGTCTGAGCGGCGGTGATGGTGACGGTTCCGGCATACTTGAAATCGACTCGATCAACGCTGATGGCGAAGGTCAAATCGTTGATCAACTTGCCGTCGTTGGTGGCGATGAAGCCTTGCGCTTCAATCTCGTTGAAGTGTCCCGGCGTTTGAATTTCCACTTCGCCCGGCGCGTTGAGATTGATCTGGCTGTTGGCTCGCCGCGTGATCAGCCGCGCGCTCCCTTGCAGCAGGATGCCCGGCCCGGTGGTCGTGCTGCCGGTGAATGTTCCCGTGCCGCCGATGATGTCGATGCGCTGACCGGCGACAATGTCCTGGCCGATCTCGATGGTTCCACCGGCTCGCAACGTGACCACCGAGTCGCCGTTGAAGTAGACGGGAATTCGACCGAGATATCCGCCGTTGACATCGCGCACCGTGTCGATACGCCCGCCCGCGACGAACAGACCGAGCACTCTGGCATTCTGCACCGAGGTCAGCGTGATCGACCCGTCGGGATCATTCACGGTCAGCTCGCTGGCCGCTTGAACGAGCAAACCTTCGCCCGTGCGGAAGCTGCCGCCGTTGATCGTCATCGCGTGAGCGGCCCGCATGATCGCGCCGGTCTGCACGAGTTCCCGCGCCTGATTGAGCGTGTGGCCGCCGAGGAATGCTCGACCGGTGGCGTCGATCGTCAGTGTCGTCGGCTCATTGGAGTAATTGACGGTCTCACCGAGGAAGTGGCCTTGCGCGTCAAACTGTTGCGAAATGTTCGCACCCGCGTTCAGTGTTCCAGTAATTTCGATGTTGCCCGCGGCGTTGATGACGATGCCGCCGCCGAGGTGGTCGGTCGTTTCGCCCGACGTGGTGATGCCGCCGGCCGTCGTGATGACGAAGCTCAGGAGATCGTTGCCATCGGCGGCGGGGAGCGTCTTGCCGGGGAACAGTGCGGTGAGCGTGTCGTCCGCTCCCGGAGTTCCCGAGGTCACGGTCACCGTGCCGGAGGCCAGCAGGCCCGTATCGAGGAAGACTTGCTGACCGGCGTTGACGCTGATCGAAGAACTCGGCCCGGTGAACGTGACGCCGGTGGCTCCAATCGTTCCGCCCGCCACGAACGCTCCGAGCAGGTCCACGTCCTGGGCACCGCGAACGTCGATCGAACTGCCGGCATCGCGAGTCACGATGCGCGAGGTCGTCGCGACGTACACGCTGCTGCCGATGAGCGGATCGGCGATGTTGGTTGACGTCCCGTTGGCTTCGATGCCGCCAAAGATGCGGGCGTCGCCTCGCACGTCCACGAAGCTTTCGAGGTAGACGAGCCGATCCGACTGGATCAGCAGATCGGAGTTCGCTCCGAAGACGTTGATGTTGCCTCGCGAAATGATGTCCGCGTCGGAAACCAGGTTTAGCTCAGTGTTCGCCGCCAGCGACGTGAGCGTGCCGGTCAGCAGGATGCCGTACTGGCTGTGCTGAATCAGCGGATGCGGATCCGTAATCTCCAACCGATCAAGCGCGCCGTTGTCATCGCTGTCGAACACGAACACGACATAGCGATTTCCCGTATTGTCGGTGACCAGCCAGCGATTTTCGGCTTCCAGTGTGGTGACGACGACGCTGTCCGTCAGATCCAGGTTGTGATCGGTGAACGTTTCCCGTAACTCGGCGGAAAGTCCCCCTGCGCTCAAGCTGGTCACGTAACCCGCGATGGTCGTCGCGTCGGGCGACTCGTTGGCCCGGTCTGTGCCGGGGAGCCGGTTGAAGTACTTCGTGTGATCGAAGAACGGAGTGCCGGAGTTGAGCAGCATTTGATCGCTGGTCGTGACCGTACCGCCGATGAACAGTTCGTGCGGCGAGTTCAAGATCGCGTCCGCTCCGGCTCCTGTCTGCACGGCGACTGGCGTGCCGTTGACATTATCGAAGCGTGCTCCGGCGATGACCGCTCCGCCTGGATTGATCGCAACAGTCAGACCCGCGTCGAGTGTCAGGACGTTGAAGTCATCGCGGCCGGCGACGACGCCCCCTTCGAGCACCGTCAACTTTGTATCGGTGAAGAGGTCGGCGCGCGAGCCGGTTCCGTGAACGACGGTCAGACCCGCGGTTTGAATCGATTGATTCGTGTGAATGTCGATGACGCTGTTGGGATTCAGCGTTTCGATAAGGCTGCCGACATCGGCCTTGAGGCTGACGAATTCATCCGGGAACGCGAAGTACGGCCGCGTGCCGTCGCTGCTGAGCACGTCGATGTCGATGCGGTTTTCGCCGATGATCCAGCCGCCGTGTTGCAGTTGTTCTTCAAGCTCGAACAGGATGGTCTGCGCGGCCACACCGGAATCGTTGGCTTGCAGTTGAGCATGGAAATTCTTGGCGTTGACCAGCGCCCGGTGGGCGTGGAACTCGATGCGATCGTCCGGAGCCTGCACGTCCCCGAAGATCGTGATCGTGTCGGCGTAGAATTTCGTCAGGTTCCGCAGCGCGGCCTTCGAGCTGCGCGGCATGAACCCCAGCTTGATCACCGGATCGTCTTCGACATCGCCGAAGGTCATCTCGTTGCCGATGTTGTTCGCGTTCACGAACGCGTGGCCGATCAAGACCTCCGAGAACTCGTCGCCGATCGCGGCGAAGTCACGGACGCCGACGTGTGCCGTGCGGTCCCGAGTCAGCGACGAGACATCGACGCCCTGGACGTTCTCGCCCGCCGATCCGAAGCGGTAGTTGATGTCGTCGTGCGTCGCACGAATGACGAGCACGCCGGGGCCGGCGATCTGATTTTCTCCGCTGCTGAAGTCGAAGTCATCCGCGGTGAGGAATGTCGTCTTGCCGGCGGCGCGTGATTCGATCCTGCCCGACTCCAACGTCAGCAAGGCGTCTTGACCGAGCAGCCTGATGTCGATGTTGCCGGTGCCGGAGGTCACGGCGTAGATGTCGCTGCCGTCGCGGACTTGATTGAGCCAATCGGTCGTGGCGTCGTTGTCCCAGGTGACCGTCGTGACCCACTTGGGTGGCTCGGCCAGGTTCGGGATAATCAGGCCATAATTCACCAGCGAGCCGTGCGAATCGGTGCTCGTCAGGGTCAAGTCGTCCGCTTCGATGACGACGACGTTGCCGCCCGCTTCCGCAGATGTCGCGGCGGTCAAGCTGCCGACTTCGGTGAGCAGCGGCGCGGCGACGGTGCCGACGGTGTCGAACGCCTTCACGATCAGATGTGCGTTCGAGCCCTTGATGAAAATGTCGTTGTCGTTCGTGATCGAGCCGTCCGGCGCGATCAGCCGGATGTAGCCGGAACCGGTGCCGCTCCAGTCGTCGCCCGCCGACGCGATCAGGTCCGCGTTGAGATGAATGTCCCCGTCGTCGCGGAAGACTCGCAGGTCAATGTAGCCGTTGTCGCCAGCGTTGATCCGCTCGGCGACGTTGATGTCCTTGAAGGACTCGACGAGCACATGCCCGGCCTTCAACTCGTTGCTGATGACGAACTGATCGGCGATGACTCGCAGGCCGGTTGTCTTGAGATCGACGCCGCTGTCGCCTGCGTCGATCGTGTAGGTCACCTTGCCGCCGAAGTCGATGATGTCGCCCTCGTCATAATCGAAGGCTCCCGCTTTGCCCAGCATTGTCAGACGCTCGACACCATCGTTGTAGCTGACGACTTCGCGACCGTTCGTGACCAGGAACGAATCCAACTTGATCGGAGTTCCGGCTCGCATTTGTTCGAGCACGATGTCGTCGAACTCGCCGTCTTCGTCGGTGATTGAGATCGTCCCGGTGGCCTTCGTCGAACCAGCATTGCCCATCGTGATGCGGTATTGATCGCTGCCGCCTTCATCGCTGACAGAGATCACTCGTTCGGCGAACTCTTTGACGAACAGCCGATCGTCCGCCTGTCCGAGAGTGACCGCAGTGACCGTCGCTCGTGAGGCTCGGATGCGGTTCTCTTCGTCCTGGAAGACTTCGATGCCGCGCGAGTTCAGCGTGCCGGTGACAGAGACGGTCATCTCGCTGAAGTCGAAGCCCGCGTTGCCAGCAGCGTCGTTGAAGCGATCGACTCCGTAATCGTGCGCGAACGCAAAGGTGTCGTCCCCTTCTCCGCCAGTGAGGACATCGTTACCAGTGCCGCCTTCGAGCCGGTCGTTGCCGTTTCCGCCGTTGAGGCGATCGTTGCCCGCTCCGCCGAGCATTGTTTCCGCAGCGGTGTTGCCTTCGAGCGTATTGCCGAAGAGTTGATCGTCGCCGTCGCCGCCGTCGAGCGTGCCGCCGTCGAAGCCCGAATAGAGCTTGTCCTTGCCGGCACCACCTTTCACATCGACCGTCACGGTCCGCAGACGCGTGGCGTCGAACTTGTCATCGCCGTCGCCCATGTCGGCGACGACTTTCGTGATGCCTGTGAAAGTTTTGTACCAGCCGAGGAAGCGTTTCGGTCCGTCCTGCGGATAGTCATCTTTTTCGGCGAACGGAGTGGTATCGAACTCGACATTCACCGTGCCGTCGGAGCCGCTGATGATGAAAGTCTCGTTGCCGTCATCGGTGTCGAAGTACTTCCGATCGCCGGCTCGTGGTCCCGCGTTGATGTAAAGCGTCGAGCCTTCCTGTTTCGCGAGGGTTGGCTCCACGAACGGTGCGTTGTATTCGTACTCGTAGAGAGTCACCCGGAAGAGTTCGAAGTCGAAGATGCGTCCCGTCAGAATGGTGCTGGCGTAGGCAGCCGCGAACAGATCGAGTTTGGCGGTGAGATTGAAGAGATTCCCGAAGCCGCCCCCTTCGTACTCGAACATCGTGGCGATTTCGGTCCCGCGAATCTTGCCGTCGGTGAGGAACTCGGTGCTGGTCACATTGTCGAGCTCATCCTTCGTCAGGCGTGAGAGACCGATGTCCTGGAGGTCCGCACCGACTGTCAGTTCGATGGCACCCTCCAGACCGGCGGCGATGAGTCCGAGATTCACTTCCGCAGCCAGACCGATGGTCGCTTTGAGCGTGAATTCGTCCTTATCCTTGCCGCCGGTGCCGGGGACGACCTTGCCATTCTTGAAGTCCGGCAGGGTGAAGTCCGAAACATAGAAGCCGTCGAAAACGTACGCGAAGTTGCCGGTGGAGAGCGCCGTCCTGATGCCGTAGGTGTCGTAGCCAAAGGCCAGATCGACGGTCGCGCTAAACCTGCCGAACGCTTTGATCAACAAAGGCACGGGACCGAGCGGAATCGTGGCCAGTGTCAGATCGAACTCGGCCTTGAATTCGAACTTCGGCATCTCGTAGGTGAAGAGCGTGGCATCGCCCCCTGACAGGACCTTCATCCAGTTCGAGATGTCCTTGATGTATTCCAGAGCCTTGAAGCCGGAACGCCCGGATCCAGGTTTACTCGCAGCACCGCCGGAAGACTTTGTCGCCAGCGTGGCGAGCTTGTCCTTCAACGAGTCGGGCGCGTCGAGCGACAGTCCGGTTCCCAGGTCTCCCAGCGCTGCAAGACTGGAAGCGGTCGCTGGAGTGGCGCGCGCAGTCTTCGTGCCCAGGCCGAGCATTTCTCCCAGATAGATCTCGCCGGTTGAGCCCAACATGCCGTTGATCTGTTCCACGAGTTGCAGCATTTCTCGCGCGGCCTTCAGGAACGACGTATCGATCTTCGGCTTGCCGTTGAGCTTCAGGACCAGGTTGATCAAGCCCATCAAGTTGTCTTCGCCCGACGGCAGGAACAGATCGAAGCCGGCGATCGGATCGAGCAATCCGTTGATGACATCCTTGAACGGTCCGAGGATGCCTTGAATCTTGTCCGCGATCGGTTTGAGGAAGTCGCTGACAAACGAGCCGACATCGACGCGGAAACGTTCGAGTGAAACGACCGGTTCGGTGGCTCCGGTTTTCAGATCCCAACCCGCGCGGAACTTCAGATCGCCCTTCAACTTCGGCAGCACCGAGACGCCATCGACTTCCAGCGTCGCGGCCAGCTTCAACTGCGCATCGACTCCGAAATTGACATCGAACAGTTTCGCCAGCGGTGTCGAAACGATGTGGTTGTAGGTGAGTCGGTTTCGTTCGTTGCCGGAGTAATTTAGGGTCAAGCCGCCGTACACGCCGCTGGGCTGAAAGCTCGGCTGATCGGGATAGATGTCTTGATCGACCAATGTGACTTTGAAGAACAGCAGCTTGCCCGTGCCGGAGAAGGCCGTCGTGACGGCAGGGTCGTTCGGACTGCCGTCGAGAAACGCTTTGACATCGAAGTGGAATTCCGGGACCGCGTTGCTGGCGTTCGTCGTGAGATAGAAGCCGTCCGTGGTCGACAGGCCGAAGCCGAAATCGAACGCCCAACCGATTTCCAGCGCGAAGCCGCCGTCCACATTCAGACCGAAGCCGGGCAGGTCGATGTTCAGCGGGATGTCGATGCCATCGCCGTACAGCAGGCCGCCGAGTCCGACGTTGAACTGAATCGCGTCGGCTCCGGTCGGCAATGAACCGCCGAGCGTCCAGACTTGGATGAACAGGCCGCTCTTGTCGTACCAGCCGACGATCACATCGTCCTTCGTGACCGCTCCGCTGGCATTGTTGTCGCGCAGAATCTTGAGCCCGTCTGGCCCGAAGACGTCGTACAGCGCGTCGCGCACGACTTCGATCAGCTTGCCGTTGCCGCTGACCTTGTCTCGCAGGTCTTTGAGGAATCCGGTTCGCAATCCGCCGAGGAACTGCGCGGCCGATTTGAGATTGTCGCCGATCAGCGGGATGTCCTGAGCCACGCTGCTGTCGAAGACGTCCTGCACCGCTCCGAGTGCGGTGTCGATGCCGTCGATCACGATCGACGGATCATTGATCAGACCCAATATCGAGAAGTCACCGCCGAACGATTCGAAGCTCCCGACAATGTCCGGATAGCTGTAAATGATCGCGGGAGTTCCGGGCATCGCGAGCGCGGTTCCGGTGAGCTGATTCAAAAGCTGACGCAGCCCTTGATCGCCATAAGCGGGATTCGTTTGCACTCGCAGCGGAGGATTCAGCGCGAAGTCAAAACCGGCGACATCGATTTTGACCGGCAGATTGACGTCGAAGCCACCTTGCAGCACGAACTGAATATTGTCGCCGAAGGCCTCGTCAAAGTGGAACTTGCCGTCGTCGACCGGAGCACCGGCAATGCCTGACTTTTGATCGAGTGCCACGGTGAACGAGGCGTAGTCGTCAGTCGTCGCGAGCTTACCGTCGCCGTCGAGCACCGCGTAGCCGCCGTTGACGCCGATCTTGATTGGTCCCGCCTGCAGACCGAGTTCCAGATTCTGTCCCAGGATGCGACCGCCCAGCGCGAGATGCGTGCCAGTCGCTTGATTGGCGGCGACCGGCACTTCGAGCGTCAGTTGCACGTTCTGGAACGCATCGACTTGCGCGAGTGCTGCCGCATCGGCCGCCTGAATTTGTTGTCCCGCGAGCAAGACGACATCGACTCCGAGGTCCGTCTTCAGCCGGCTTTGCAGCGCGACGAGCGCGACTTGCCGACGTCCCAGAAGCTGGTCCGCTCCGTGAACGGCGTCGGTGTTCGCGGCGGCTCCGACCGAAACGTCGATCGCGCTGACGATGTTGGCTCGGATGCTCTTGAGCGTCGAACCGGCAGGCTCGCCGATCAGCGCCGCGGACTTGGCCGCGAGCAACTGCGCTTTGAGCGATTGGTACATCGACTCGGTGACGACGCTGCTGCCGGCCGCAAAACCCGGCGCTTCGAACAGCGTGGCATCGGCGGTCTTTGTCCGCTCGCGTGTCGGGCGGTAGTCGTACAAGAAGATCTGCGTCTCCACGCCGCCGAATTGGATGCCGACATCGACCGTCAGATTCACGAACGCATCGAGCTTGATGTTGCCGCTGCCACTGAGCAGGTCGCTCAATTCGCCGACCGTGTCGATCGCCGGAATCAGCGTGCCGAGATCGACGTGGAATTGGAACATGTCCGAATAGACGGCGTCGAAGCGGACATGCAGATCGAGCGTGTTGCCGTGCAGCCGCAGCGAGAATTTTTGATCCTGCGGATCAAGGCTGTTGTTGTCGCTGATGCCCAGAGCCTTCTCGATGATGTTCTCGACCTGCTGAATCGCCGCGGTGGGATTCTTCGCGGCCTCTTCGACACGGGCCGCGAACTCGTCGGCGAAATTGAAGACTTCGGCGAGCGAGCGGTTAATGACCGGCAACGTCGCGTTGTAGAACGGCTCGTTGGCCAGCGACTCATCCAGGAAGTCGAGTCCCGTGCGGATGCCGACGATGATGTCTTCAAACGTGAGCTCGCTGAAGTCGAACGCCGTGCTGAGATCGGGCAATGCGATGACAACGTCCGTCGCGGTGACGGTCCCGGCGGCACGCGCGGCGGCCAGCGAGAACGGCAACGACGGATCGCTGAAGACCGTCTTCACGCTGCCGACGTTGAGCAGGTCTTGCACATAAATGCCGACTTCGGCGGACGACGCGATCGGCAAATCGCCGCCGATGCCCACGTTGACCGACAGCCCCCGAATCCGAGCGAACGCATCCCCCGCGAAATTGAGCCGCAGGTTGTTGGTCGCCGTTCCGTCAAAGATGTCGCCAAAGCTGAATCGAGTTTCGGCCGGATCGTTCGAGGCGATGTTGCGATCGAGCGAAATGCCTGCCGCAGCGGCGACGTGAATCCCGGAACCGGAACCTGCTCCGCCGGCGGTCAGGCCGAGGAATCCGATCTGTGCGGTGACGGTCAAGTCCGTGACATCGAGCGAGACCGAACCGTCCAGCCGCGCGTCGGCGATCCCCAGCGTCAGTCCTTCACGGACTTTGAAACTTGCGTTGCTGGCGAGGGCCACCGCGCTGCGATCCAGCGTCACTCGACGGGCATCGACGAACGCCGCGATCTCGTAGGTCTCGCTGCCGAGTTTCAGCTCGTAGCCGACCATCTTGTTCGTGAAGCTAAAACTGTTCGACGAAAAGTTCTTCGAACCGAGCGCGACGTTGCCGCCAGTCCCGTTGAAGACCTGACCGTCAAGATCGACGAACAACGACAGTCCGCCGCTGACCGACGCGTTGATCGCGCCGTGAGCCGTCGTGCCCAGCGAAATGGCGTCGGTTTCAAAACCCAGATCAATCGCCGCATCAACCGGAGTGAAACTCTGCGCGAAGCTCAGCGGGATGCTGAAGACCTGATTGACCGGATCGAACGTGATCTGCACGCCACCCGGCAGAATGCCCGAGCTGTTCACCGCGGCCGTCAACTGCTGCAGCGTCTGCACCTTTTCGAGCTTCTGATGCACGACGAATGGCCGGTTCGCGAAGGTGGCTGCAGCGGCAGTTTGCAGATGCAGCGTCGTCCCGTTGGTGTCGACGGTCTTGATGGCGAATGTCGCGACGATCTTGCCGTTGTCATCAAGGAACGACAGGAACTTGCTTTGCAGATCGCTGCTGAAGCCGGCTCCGGATGCCGTGAAGGTCTTGGAACCAGAAGTGACCGAGCCGTTCGACCCCGTCTTCAAATCCACGCGGGGCAGGTCGAAGTTGATCTTCGAGTAAATTTTGTCGTCGAAGGCATTCGCAAACTGCAACACCTGATTGAGAGCGGTCGTGACGAACGGAATCTTCGTCAGCAGTGAATCCGAATTCGTGACTTCGTCGGTGAGGTAGTCGCGGAAATCCGGGAACATCTGAATGACCTGCGCGACGGTCAGACTGCGGAAGTCGATCAGCTTGTCGAAGTTCTCGTGCGAGAAACTAAAACCGCTCTCGTTCTGGTACACGACGAATGGTCGGCTGACGAAAGCGGAGTCGGCCGGCGTTGTCAGTTCCAGCGTGGTGCTGTTGAGCGCGCTCTTGACGCCATACGTCGCGACGACTTTGCCGCTGTTGTCATTGAACGCCAGGAACTTGCCCCGCAGGTCCAGTTCGTGCAGCACGAACGGTCGAAGCATGAGGCCGGCGGTGGGAGCGGATTTGAATTCCAGCGTGCTGCTGTCTTTGACGGACCTGATGCCGAATGTCGAGACGATGTTGCCGCTGTCGTCGAGGAACGACAGGAACTTGTTCTTGGCCGCGTCCGTGAAGTTGGCTCCAGTTGCCATAAACGTCGTCTTGTTGGCAGCCACCGAACCGTTCGTGCCGCTCTGCAGCACGCCGATGAGGTCGGTCCCCACGGCCGTGAACGACTTCTGGCCGGCAGCCACCGAACCGTCGGTGCCCGTCTTGAGATCGACCTTGTTGAAGAATGCTCCGCTGACACGCGCGGTCGGAGTCGGACCGTTCGTCAGATTGACTCCGGCGAGCGACGCATACACGGGCAGCACCGCATCGAAGCCGTTCTTCTGCGGCTTGAAGCTGAAGCCGCCATTCACATAGGAGATGGATCCGCCAAGCTCGACGCTGATCTGACCTTGCTGCGCGCCCGGACTGTTGCTGCCGATGCTGACTTCGATCGGCCCGAAGCTCGCTGCAACGACGAGGTCGGTCGTCGTGGCACTCGCCGTCAGAGCGAGCGTGTTGACATCGAACTTCGCTTTGCGATCGACCCAATCCACGCCGAACGCGACATCGATGGCCGTGCTCACATTCAGGTCAACGGTCGCGTCCGTGTTGAACTTCAGACCGAATTCGTTGAACGCATCGCCGAAGTTCAACGTGGTGGTCTTCATCTGCGTCGTCGAGAGCGCAACACTTAAACCGACGCCGCGACTGGTCAGCGTCAGCTCGATGCCGTCAGCGGGATTCGCGCTGATGGTCGGGATCCAATTCAAGTTCAAATAGCCCAGCATCCCGCGCAAGGTCGCTTCCCTCGGAGGGTTCAGCGGCAATTGATTGAGGATGACGAACGAGCTGTTCACGAACGACTGACTGGCGGCGGTGGCCAACTCCAACGTCGTGCCGTTCGTCACTGTGGCGATGCTGAATGTCTGGCTGATGTTGCTGGATGCGTCGAGGAACACCAGGTGCTTGCCCGCCAGCGCGTTCGTGAAGTTCGCACCGGCGGCGGTGAAGGTGGTTGTGCCGTCCGCGAGGTTGCCATCCGTGCCTCTCGCCAGGTTGTTCCCAGGCTCCAGATTGCCGGGCCTCGACGGGGTGACCGGGTTCGGCAAGTTGTCGGGATTCGCTGGCGGTTGCACCAGCGGCAAAGCGGGCAGAATTCCGTCTTGTTGCTTGTCGAGATCGCTCACGTAATTCAGATAGTCGAGGTAGTAGCTGATGTAATCGCCCGCTCCGGTCAGCTTGCCGGTTCCGATGAGATCATCAATCGACAGGTCCGTGCCGGGGATCAATTCCACCAGCGGACTGTTGGCGATGCGATTGCCCGCGCTGTCGGTCGTGACCTTCAAATCTTCATTGAGGCCGTCGATCTCACCGGCGAGATCCCGGAACAATTCGGTGACGAAGGTCTGCTCGTCCAGCCTGATATCGAAATCGGTCGGCGGCGAGATGCGGCTGACGGTCTTGGCGTCAGTGAAGATGACCTCTGTCGCTGGTCCCGTTCGTTGTTGAACCGTTTGATTGACCGTCCCGCCGGTCGTATTGACTTCGATGCTGACCGTGCCAGTGAGGCCGATGTTTTCCAGTCCAGCTCCGGTGAGTCCGACAGTGCCCGACCCCTTGATCGCCACTCCGCCGCGCGTGCCGGCCGGGCCACCCGCTGTCAGCACGGCACCGAGCGTGCCGTCGGTAAAGGTCAGCCCGACGCCGTTCACTCCGAGGAACGCGCTGATGTCTTCCGCACCGATCAAGAGCTGCGTCTGCAGGCCGACAGTCTGCTTCTCGATACGGACATCCGCGCTGAGTTCGATCAGGTTGGCGATACTGAGCGTGACATCGTCGCCGATGAAGGTCGGGATGTTCTGGCCGTCCGCGAACTCGATCGTGACCGGGACATCCGGGCCGCCGTTCGAGTCCGGAACATTGATCGTTTGATTGATCGCGTGGCCAGTCGTGTTGACCTTGGCCGTCAGCGTGCCGGTCAGCGAAAGCCCCTCGACGCCGACCAGTTCGGCGTCGCCGGTGGATGTGACCGCGTAGCCGTCGGTGGTGGCGATGGTGTGCGTCGAATCGACCCGCGACTCGAAGATGAGTCCGAGCGACGTGTCGTTGATGCGGACCCCGATCGGAGTTTCCGCTCCGACCACATCCGCCGCACCGCCGATGCCAATGAAGACATCGAGTTGGGTGGCGGCCGCGGTGATCGTCGTGGTGGTGATGTCGCCGACGGTCACGTCGGACTTCTCGAAGTAGAAATCGCCGCTGACATCGACGAATCCGGCGAGGCTCAACGTCGCGTTGCCGAAGACGATCGGACGTTCGACGCCGTCTGCGAATTTCAGTTCGATCGGATCTTCGAGCGTCTGGATTTCTTCATCGACTTCCGCTCCGGTGTAGTTCACTCGCGCCGTCAGTGTGCCGCCGGCCGTGATGCCGCTGATGCCGACCAGGCTGGCCGTGGCGGTGGTCGTGAAAGCGTACTTCGGATCAAGCTGCGTGGTCAGAGTCGAATCGAGCTTCTGGAAAGCGACCAGCGCGAACGAACCATCCTCAAGCTTGAGGCCGGTCTCATCGGCCGTGCCCTGTTCGGTTCCGACAAACGCGCTGATGTCGGTGCCGGCCACGGTCAGCTTCTCGTTCGTGATCGTGCCCGTGACTTGCGATTTGAAGGTGACGAGGAAATTCCCTTCGGCAGTGATGAAATCGCTGATGCCCAATTCGAGATGCGCTCCGGCTTCCGTGATCTCGCCCCGCTGGCCGTCCATGTTGAGCGTGATGGGAGCGCCGCCCGTCGGCACGACAAGTTCCTGCGCCGCGAAGTCGACGACGAGCGTGTGCGCGAGGACTTCCGGATCAACGAGCGTGCTGCCGACTTCCTTTTGCGTGAGCGTCGCGGCTTCGACGGTCGGCGTGATGACCGCGTCCAGCGGCGCGACATCGACTCCGGTCAGCGAACCGCCGAAGGAGACTTCCAACACCTTGCCATTCCAGAACGTGACGGGAATCGTGGCTCCGGCAAGTCCGCTGATCGCCGCGTCGATGGCCGCCTGCACGTCGGTTTGATCGGCGGCGAGGTCGATGGCCGCGGTTGTGTAAGTCTGCCCGGCCTGCGTCAGCGCGAGCGTGAAGCTGCCTGTCCGCGCGCTGCTCTTCAGCACGACTTTCTGCGTCTCGGAACTCGGCGCATGTCCGTGTTGTTCGCGCGACGGCCTAGCGGTCGCTCGCGAGAGGCCGCTGCTGTTGGTCGAGAAGTCCGGGATGTTCTGCAACGCTCGGCCTCCCACGAAATCGATGCGATAAACGGCGGCAGTCGCCGTGGATTTCGTCGCGTCGAACACGACCGTCGAATTACCCGAACCGACGGCGGCGAACGCATCGAGCGCCGCCTGGATATTCGCCGCTTGCGTCGTGTGCGACGCCGAGTAATTGACGGTCGCTGTCTCGCCACTGACCTTGATCGTGAAACTGCCGCTGGGTTGCGGAGTGGCCGGAGCGAAGCGTGGAGTCTCGATCGTGATGAACTTGATCTCGCTCTTACCGGGATCAGCCGCAATCTGCTGCGTGACGGTGGCCGTGGCACTGGCGGCAGCCGTCGTGGCCGTGAAGCCGTCGATCGCCGCACCGGCGAGCGCCCCGACGAATTCAATCTGGAAACCGCCGAGCTTTGTGCCGGTCACGCGGACGTTGTTCTGGCCGATGCCGTCGAGACTGGCGACCGCCAGTGTGATCGCGTTCCGCAGATTGAGATCCCCTTCGTTGCCTCGCAACACGAGGTCCGCCGTATCGCTGCCGTATCGGAACGTGACCTTGCCGACCGTTTCGGTGAAGAGATTGAAGTCGTAGACAGCGTTGGTCTTCTCCACGACTTCTTCGTCTTTGGTCGGCACGACGAGCCCGCGATTGATCGCGACCTGCAAATCGGTCGCGGCAAGCGTCAATCCGTCAATGCCGGTAAACGACGCGCCGTTGGCGTCCGCTTGCAGCGCGGTGAAGACCCGCGACGGATCGTCTTGATCGGTCATCAGCGCGAGTGCGAAGTTCGCTCCGGTCAGTGAGAAGCCGAGAGCCTCGGCGGTCCCGCCGCTGAGTCCCGTGAAGGCCGAGACGTTGCTGCCGCCGAGCGTTAGCAAATCCACGTCGATCTGCTCGCTGTCGGAAAGCGTGACTTCGTCGCTGGACTTGTTGAGTTCAAACGCACCCGACACCTGGAAGACGCCGAAGAGGTCGATGTCGATGTCGGCGCGGGCTCGGAACAGTTCGCCACGATCGCCGTCGAAGTCGAGCGTGACCGGTGTGCCGCCAGTTTGAATGACGAGCGGCGCGGCGGAGAAGTCGAGCACTTCTTCACCCGGCGCGGCCGAGTTGACTTCGATTTCGACATTGCTGGCGGACATTGTCAGTCCGTCGATGCCGACAAACGCGACGCTGCCGGCGCTCGCCTTCAGAGCCATCCAGTCTTTCGACGGATCGGCCTGCGAAGTCGCGATCATCAGGCCGAAGTTGACGTTCGTGGCGGCCAGTCCCAGCGCGTCATCCGAGCCTCCGTTGAGTCCGACGAACGCGGAGACATTCGTCGCGCCGATCAGCAGCAGATCGACGGTTTCCGGTGCAGCGACGGGCGGCGGACCAGACTCGACCAGTTCGGCTTGTGTCTTGTCGATGTGAAAAGTGCCGACCGTCTGGAAGAAGTTCCCGACTTGAATGTCGAGCGTCCCCTCGACGCGAGTGACCGGGCCGGCGCTGCTGTCCAGATCGAGCAACAGCTTGTCATCGTCGCCGGTTCCTGTGCGAACTTCGATCGGGAAGTTCAACAGATCGAGGAACGTGCCGTCGGCCGAGGCGGGTCGCGTGATCTCGACCGTCAGATCGCTGCCGATGACGTTGAGCACGTCGCTGCCGACGAAGCCCGCTCCATCGGCAGTCGCTTTGACGCTGAGCCACTTGCGATCCGGGGCGGCCTCAATCACCTGTGTCGCGTAGGCAACGGCGAACTCGACTCCGCTGAGCGTCAGCCCGACGGCATCCGGCGTGCCGCCGTTGAGTCCGGCGAAGGCGTTGAGATTCTTGCCGCCGATCGCCAGCAAACTGACCGCGACCGGATCGGTCTCGCCGAGCACATGCACCTGGGCATCCGCGCGGCGGAAGGCGATCTCGCCATCGACCGTCAGGAACTCAGAGACAGTGATCTCGATCTGCCCGAAGGCTTCGGTCAATTCGCCATCCGCGCCGTCCATGTCGAGCGTGATCGCTTCGCCGCCGGTCGGGATGACCAGCGGTTGCGCGGCGTAGTCGATAACGACATCGTGCGCGGCGACGGCTGGCTGGACATCGGTCTGGCCGATGACCGTTTGGGTCAGCTCGGCCGCGACGGTCGTCGGATCAAGCGTGACGGCGAGTGCCGCGACATTCTGACCGGCGAGCGTTCCGCCGAAGGTGACGGAGAACGTGCGACCGGACCAGTTGGCGACGGTGACTTCGGCTCCGGCCAGGTTTTCGAATGCGGTCGCCAGCGCGGCGTCGATCGAGTCCGCGTCAGCTCCGATGTCGATCGCGGCGGTCGTGTAAGTTGAGCCGCCGCGGGTCAGGCTGAGCGTGAAAGTGCCCGTCTTCGCGGTCGTCAGCAGCCGGACCCGTTGTTGCTCGGCCGTCGGCGATTGGCCGTGATGTTCCCGTGTCGGCGAGACCGACGCGAAAGTCAATTCGCTGCTGTCGGTCGTGAAGTCCGGAATGTCCTGCAGCGTGCGGGCGTTGATGAAGTCCACGCGGAAGACGCGAGCCCGCAGGGTCGAACGCGCGGCGTCGTAGGTCACGCTCACGTTGCCGCTGCCGATCGCATTGAGCGATTGGAGCGCCGCCAGAATGTTCGCGGCTTGTGCTGTCGTGTCGGTCGCGAACTCGATTGGCTGCGACGTTTGATCGCCCACTTCGACCGTGAACGTGCCGCTGGGAACCTGTGTGATGGCCGCCGCTTGGATCCCCATCTGCGCGACATTGAAACCCCGCAGCGAGCCGCCGAAGCTCACGTCGTAAACGTTCGTCGCGGGTGATGTCACCGTGAACGAGGCTCCGGAAATCCCGAACGAAGCACTCAGCGCGGCCTGCACGTCGGACGCACTCGACCCAAACGGTAAGTCGTTCGTCGAGTAGGTCGTGTTGCCGTATTCCAGACTCAACGAGAACGCACCGCTGGCGTCGTTGGCATTGATCGTCACCCGCTGAATTTCGGAACGGGACGACCGCCCGGCCTCCAGGTAATTACCGCTCGCCGAACCGCTTCGCAGCAACCGCGCGTCACCGGTCCCGAAGCTGTCGCTCACGGCGAGTCCCGACAGGCTCTGACCGACCGCGTTCCCGATGAACCGCACGTAGTAGTGGTGCTGGTTCGGATGCCCCTGGTCGAAGAACACCGAGACCGACTGCGTCGAGACTCCCGCCAGACCGGCGACCGCCTCGCGGATGTAACGCTCGTTGTTCTTGATGTCGTTGCCGACGAACCGCACCTCCGCCGAATTCCCGCCCAACGAGAGGTCGTAGAACCCGCGCGAGAAGTACGGCTGCGTGAACTCGATCGCGAATTGCTCGCTGATCGTCCCCAACGCTGATTGCGTCGTCGCTACGCTTGCGCTGACCGGCGTCGGCTGCACTCGCGGCAGGTTGAACGTTAGGTATTTGATCTCGGTCAGTCCGGCATCCGAATCAACGGTTTGAGAGACTTCGCTGGTCGCGGTCTGCACGCTCGTCGTGACCGTCAGGCCGGTGACGTTGACTCCTTCCAGTGTGCCGAGGAATTCAACGCGAAAACCGTTCGTCTTGTCGCCGGTGACTTGCACGTTGTTCGCGCCGATACCGGTCAAGTTTGCAACTGTCAGAGCCAGCGAGGCTCGCAGCGAAGCATTGCTTTCGGTGCCGCGCAGCAGCAGTGTTTCCGTGTCGCCGCCGTAGCTGAAGGTCAGGTTGCCGATCGTGCCGTCAAAAATACTCAGGTCGTAGACCGAGTTCGTCTTGGTGATGACTTCCGGAGTCGCCGCCACATGGATGCCGCGATTGATCGCCACCGACAGATCGCTGGCCGAGACGTTGAGGATGTCGAGTCCCGCAAAGCCCGCACTCTCGGCGGTGGCTTGCAGCGAGGTAAATTTGTGCGTGGCGTTGGCCTGATCGACGATCAACGCCAGGCCGAAGTTGGCTTCGCCCAGCGACAGTCCCACTTTCTCGCCGTCGCCGAAGTCAATCCCGGCGAACGCGCTCACATTCGCGCCACCCAGCGTCACGATGTCGGCGTTGATCTGCTGGCCGTCGGACAGCGTCACGCTACCGCGCGACTTCACGAACTCGAAGCTGCCGGCGACCGTGAAGAAGTCGAACAGGTTGACATCCACCGTGGCTTTCGCGCGGGTCAGTGAGCCCAGCGCGCCGTCGATCGCGATTTCCAGTGACTCACCGGGGCCGGTCGCGATCGTCAGCGGTTCCGCCGAATAGTCGATGACTTCACCACTGGAGGCACGATTGATTTCCACTTCCAGATCAGACGCCAACAACGTCAAACCTGTGACGCCGACAAACTCCACGCTCCCCGCGCTGGCGACGAGCGTCGTCCATTGAACCGGGACACCGACATCGATTTGCTCGGTGCTCAGCACGAGGGCGAAGTCCACGTCGCTGAGCTTCAGGCCAATCTCGTCAGCCGTCCCGCCGCTGAGTCCGACGAAGGCCTCGACGTGCGAGGCCCCGATCCGCAGTTGATCGACGTTGCGTGTTTCGGGTGAGCCGGCGGGTGCGGCCAGCGTGACTTCGTCGGTCGTCTTGTCGAAGTGGAACCCGCCGGAAACCTGGAAGAGGCCGCCGACATTCAGATTCACGTTCCCTTCAATGCGCGTGACCGGTCCCGCCGAGCTGTCCATGTCAAGCGTGATCGTCGAGTCGTCCGCCGGTCCCGTGCGAACGTCGAGCGGCTCGGCGAAGAGGCCGATGAACGAGCCGTCGTGCGCCCCGCGAGTGATCTCCGCCGTGAAGTCCGTGCCGCTCGCTTCGAACGCATCGCTGCCGTAGAAGCCCCCCCGATTCCGCGGTCGCCTTGAGCGCGAACCACTGCCGATCCGGTCCATCGGCGATGTCTTGCTGAGCCACCACCAATCCGAACTCTACGCCACTCAAGCCGAAGCCGATTGCCTCCGGCGTCCCGCCGTTGAGCCCCACAAACGCGGTGACTCCCGTCGCGCCGATCGTCAGCAGGCTGACATCGACTTTGCTCTCGTCATCCAGAGTGACTTGCGACTCGCCCTTGCGGAACGCGAAGTCCCCTTCGACCGTGACGAACTCCGCAATGTTCAGCGACACATGCCCGCTCGCTTCCGTCAGTTCCCCGGCCGCTCCGTCGAGATTCAGTTCGAACGGGTCGGCTCCGGTGATGACGAACAGCGATTGGTTGCTGAAGTCGGCGACGACGTCGTGTTCGGGAACTCCCGGCGTTGTGACGGTGTTGCCAGCGGTGACGACGGTCAGTTGCGTATCGACGCTGTTGACCGTGAGATCGACGACGACGTCGGCGACATCAACACCGGCGAGCGTTCCACCGAAACTGAGCTTGAGTGTCGTGCCGGTCCACACGCCGACCGTGACGTTCGCGCCGGACAGGCTGGCGAAGCCGTTGTTGATCGCGGTCTGCACGTCGCTTGTTTCGGCGAGCCGGCTGAACTCATCGCTCTGATAAGTCTGACCATTGTGGGTCAGGCTGATGCGAACGGTGTCGCTGAGTCCCGGTGTGCCGATGACGATTCGCTGCCCCTCGGCAACGGGCGATCGGCCATGATTCTCGCGCGTCGGGATCGCTCGCGTGAGCGACAGCAACGACGAGTTGGTCGAGAAGTCCGGAATGTTCTCGTTCGCGCGGTCGTTGATGAACTCGACGCGGAAGGTGTTGTGAGTGTCACCCGACTTCGCGGCATCGAACACCACGACGACGTTGTTGGTGCCGATGTTCGTCAACGCGAAGAGGGCGGCTTCAATGTTGTCGGCGAATGTTGCGGTGTCGGTCGAGTACTCGATCGGCGAAGTCTTCTCGCCATCGACGGAAATGGTGAAGGAACCGCTCGGAGCGGGTGAATCGACGCTCGCAGAGACCGTGAGACGATTCACGTTCTCGTTGAACAACGAGCCGCCGAACGTCACGAGGTAGCTGCTTTCGCTGGCCCCATCGACGACGGTGATATTCGCACCGGTGCCGCTCAGTGCGGCGTTCAACGCGGATTGAACCGCGGCAGCGGTCGCACGCAGTGGCAGTTCGCTGGTGGTGAATGTCGATGCGCCGCGTTGCAGGCTCAGTTGGAAACGACCGGTGGCGTCTTCGTCGTAGCTCAGGCTGACGAGTTGTTGCTCGGCCGTTGCAGGGCTCCCAATGTAGGTGCCGTCCAGATAGACGAGTCCGCTGCTCACTCGATCAACGACCTGCAAGCCGCTCAGACTTTGACCGCTCAACACATTGCCAAGGTCAATGAAGTAGCGGTGAGTGCCGTGGTAATTCTGGTCGAACTGGACCGTGACATTGGCGGTCGATGTGTTGAGCACAGAGGCGATGCCGGCTCGCAGCCGCACCGCGTTGTTGGTCACATCGCCGGGAGCGTAACGCACATCGACCGTGCGATTGCCGAGCTTCAGGTCGTAGTAGCCGCTCGCCGAATACGGGTTCGTGAAGTAGATCGTCGTGCCGCCGCCGGTGGCACTGGTTGGCTGAGCGATGGTCGTGACGGCGGCATCAATCGGCGACGGCTGCTGGCGCGGCAGGTCAAACGTCAGGTACTTGATCTCGTTGAGTCCCGCGGTTGCGGCGGTGATCTGCGTGACGGTCGAAGAGGGAGTTGCCTCGGTTGTGGTCGTGGTCAGCGAAGACAGATCTTCGCCCGCGCGGTCGCCGATGAATTCGATGCGGAAGCCGGCGTAGGAATCACCGGTCACGCGGACGTTGCCCGCTCCGATGCCCGGCAAGCTTTCGAGTGTCTGCGTAATCTTCTGGCGACGGAGCTGGTTCGATTCAATGCCGGTGGCGGTGAAACTCCGCGACTCGCCGCCGAAGGAAAATGCCACCGTGCCCAGCGTGTCGTCCGTGAGAACGAAGTCGAGCACCGTGTTCGTCTTCGTTTCGACAGCAAGTGTCGCCAGCACGGTGATGCCGCGATTGATCGCGATCGAGACATCGCTGACCGCGACTTGCAGCGCATCGAGCCCTTCAAATCCGGCGTTCTCGGCGGTGGCCTGCAGCGTCGTGAAGGTGTGCTTGCGGTTGGCTCGATCGGTCATCAAGGCCAGCCCGAAATCGACGCCGTCCACGGCCAGGCCAAGTCGTTCGTCCGTGCCGCCATTGAGCCCGACGAATGCCGATGCGCCGCGAGCGCCGAACGTGACGACATCCGCGCTGATGACGGAGGTGTCCGACAGATTGACTGTGCGGATCGACTTCTCGAATCCGAAGTCGCCGTCGATCGCGAAGAAGCCGAACAGGTCGAGTTCGGTGTGACCTTGAGCCCGCGTCAGTTCGCCGGACGCTCCATCGAAATCGAGCGACATGAAATCAACGGGGCCGGTGCGGATCAAAAGCGGAGCCTCGTTGAGATCGAGCACCGCACTCGTCCCGGAGGCGCGATTGATCTCCACGCTGAGATCGCTGCCGGTGGCCGTGATCCCTTCGATGCCGACGAAGCCGATGCTGAAGGCCGTCGCTTTGAGTGCGGTCCAATTGCGTGCGGGATTCGCTGGATCGCTGGCAAGTGCGAGTGCGAAATCGACCTCGGAAATCGCGAAGCCGGCCGCGTCTGCCGTGCCGCCGTTGTTGCCGACGAAAGCGCTGACGCCGCTGGCACCGAGCAGCAGCACGTCCGTCTGCACGGTGCTGGAGTCGGAAAGTGTGAAAGCCTGCGTCGTCTTCTCGAAGACGAAGTCGCCGGTCGCTTGGAAGAAGCCACCGACAGCGAGATCGAGATGCCCGGAAGCACGAGTGATCGGGCCGGCCCACGTATCGAGGTCGATCGTGATGGAACTGCCGGGGCCGGTCGCAACCTCGACCGGTTCTGCGAGGAAGTCGATCTGCGGAGCACCGGCGCTCGCACGAGTCAACTCAACGCTGAGGTCCGTACCGCTGAGAGTCAGGTCGTCGCTGCCGACGAAGCCGACCGAACCGGCGGTTGCCAGCAGCGTGGTCCAAGTGCGGGCGTCGTCCTCTTGATCGGTGGCGAGCAGCAGGGCGAATTCCACATCGGTGGCCGCGAAGCCGAGTGCTCCGTCGGTCCCGCCATTCAAGCCGATGAAAGCATCGGCCCCGGTCGCTCCGATGGCGAGTAAGTCCGCTTCGACTTTCGACTCGTCGGTGAGCGTGATTGAGCCCTCGGACTTCTTGAACGCGAAGTCGCCAGAGACTTGCACGAAGCCGAAGATGTCGAGGTCGGCATGTGCTTCGACTTGTACGATCTCGCCTTGAGCGCCGTCGAAGTCGAGCGTGACCGACGATGATGCGCCGGTCGCGATGACAAGCGGTGTGGCGGAGAAGTCGAGCACAACATCGGAGTCTTCGGTGTCGGCGATAGTCACCGACATCTCGCCGACCGTGATGCTCAAACCATCGCCACCGGAGAACGCCGCGCTCTCGACGGTCGCTTGCAGCAGCAGGAACTCGCGGTCTTCGTTCGCTCGGTCGGTCGCGAGCACGAGTCCGAAGTTGACTCCGGTCGCTTCGAATCCGATCGCGTTCTCGCTGCCGCCGTTGAGACCGATGAAGGCGTCGGTGTCGGACGCTCCGAGGCTCAGCAGATCAACCGCGATCTCGCTGCCGTCAGACAGTTTGACCGTGCGAATCGACTGCTCGAATCCGAAGTCGCCGGTCACTGAGAAGAAGCCGGCGACTGCGAGATCGAGATGCCCGGTCGCTCGCGACAGGTTGCCCGCTGAACCCGGCATCTCCAGCATGACGGAACTGCCCGGCCCGGTCGTGACGAGTTGCGGCGAGGCGGAGAAGTCGATGACATTCTCGCCGGACGACGCACGATTGAACGCAACGCTGAGGTCCGTGCCGCTCGCGGTGATACTGGGCAAGCCGACGAACTCGACCGTGCGTGCGTCCGCTTGCAGCGAGGTCCATTTTTGGCTGGGCTGCGCGGCATTGGAACTGAGAATCAGCGCGAGATCGACCCCTTCGAGATTGAAGCCGACCGCGTTGTCGGTCCCGCCGTTGTTGCCGGCGAAGGCCGAGACGCCGTTCGTGCCGATGATGAGTTGATCGAGATTGACCGAGCTGCCGTCCGCGAGCGACACGTTGTTGCGGCGGCTGGTCTCGAACGCGACATCGCCGGAGAACTGTACGAAGTCGCCAACCGCGATGTCGAGCGTTCCTGATGCGCGAATCAGCGAGCCGACGCTGCCGTCCATGCTCAGAGTCTGTGTCGTCGTCAGTCCCGTCGGAATTTCGAGCGGCTGCGCGAGGAAGTCGATCAGCGACCCGTCGCCGGCTGCCCGGTTGATCTCGACGGAAACGTTTTCGCCTGTCGCCGAGATCGAAAGCAGCCCCGTTAGCTCGATGCTACCCGCATTGGCTTTGAGCGCGGTCCAGGAACGTGACGGAGTGGATTGATCGGATGCCACCACCAATGCGAAGCCGACATCGCTCAAGCTCAGCCCGAGCTGATCCGCTGACCCGCCGTTGAGCCCCGCGAACGCGGACGAACCCGAAGCGCCAATCGTCAGCAACTCCGCTTCGACATGTTGCCCGTCAGCGAGAGTCAGCAACGACAGCGACTTCTCGAAGGCGAAGTCACCGGACACGTTGAAGAAGTCGGCGACACCGACATCGAGATGTCCCGTTGCGCGTTGCAACGGCCCGCGACTGCCATCCAGATCGAGCGACACTGTCGTGGTCGGCCCGGTCATCACGGTCAGTGGGACGTTCGAGAAATTGACAACGCGAGTGCTGGGATCAACGCCCGCAGCAAGCCCCTTCACTTGGTTGACCTGCACCTCCAGCCCAGTGGCCGCGAGCGTGACATCCGGGATGCCGACCAGCGCCACAGATCCCGCCGTGGCTTGCAGCGTCTTCCAATTCACTCCTTCGAATCCGGCTTGTCCGGGCCGCGCTGACATCAGCGCCGCGCCGAACTCGACATCGCTCAAAGCCAGCCCGACCGCGTCGGCATTGGGCGTATCGTCGCCGTCGATGTCCCCGTCTGCGTCGCTGTCGACCAGATACGGACCATTCATGCCGACGAAAGCGTTCACTTCGTGGCCGCCGATTCGCAGCATGTCGGCCAGCACGATCGTGCCATCCGCCAGCGTCACGTTCTGAGCGGTGCTTTGCAGCGCGAAGTCGCCGTTGAGGTCGATGAATCCCGGCAGGCTCAGCGAGCCGTCGTCGATCGTCACCGTCACCGCGATTCCGCTGGGCGTGACCGCATTTTCGGGCGACGTGGCGTTGCGGTCGATGTCGGCCATCAGCGTGCCGTTTAGAATCACGCCGCTGCCGAACAGATTGACCTGATTGACATCGATTGTGAAATGGGCCTCGAAGTCCGCTCCGAGGTTGAGATTCAGAAGCTGCTTGTACCAATTGACCGGATCGGCCGTTCTGCGGGCGCGGACTTCGGACAGGCTCAAGTAGCCGTCCATATTCGTGTCTGCTGCCGGAGCGATCGACAACTGCCCCGCGACATCGAGGCTCAGTTGCCCGTCACGCAAATGCACCGAGCCAGAATCGCCGAGTCCCAGTTCGGCACTGAAGCCATAAACCCCCGCACTGGCACCGACATCAAAGCGGTTGATGTCCACGAGCACTTCGGCATCAGCCACTTGCGGAGTCGGCAATGTGATGCCGGCGATCGTTTGATTCCGCAGCGGGATCTTGACCAGCACTTCCGTATCAAGCTTCACCACCAGCCGGGCCGCCGCCGTCCCCGCGATATCGAGACTCCCCATTGCCGCGACGCCCGACAGACCCAGGTCATCGAGCCCAATCGCGAAGTCCACTCGCTGTTGCAAATCCTGATTGACGATCAACTGGAACCCGACCGTGACATCGTCCGTGCCGTTCAATCGAAAGATCGGAGTGAACTGGAACGGTGGCCCCGCGAGCGGCGTACCCAGCACATCGCCAACGACGACCTCGTTCATGCCGAGCTGCGCCACAAACGTCGTCGAAAATCCACCGAACGAAGTCAGCTTGTCGAAGAACGCGCCCGCCGCGGAAGAGACCTTATCCAGCAGCCCGCTGAAATCCGCGCCGCCGACATCGGCACGATCGAGCTTCAGCTTCGTGCTGCCACCGATGCCGCCGCTGAACGTGAAATCTGTCCAATTGCTCAACGACAGATTGAGTCCCGAGAAGTCCCAATCACCAAGGCTCAACGTCGGCAGCTTGAAGCCCTTGAACGACACCCCCTTGAAGTTGCCGAATTGGAATGTCAGTCCGTCGAGCAGCCCAGTCAGATCCAGGCCGTCGAAGTCCGCCCAATGGAAATTGAGCTTCGGCGCGTTCAGCCCCAGTCCGTTCCAGGCCTCGAAGATCTTCGAAAAGAAGTGGAACGATCCGATCGAGCCTGACAGTTTGATCCCCGAAAATTCCGGCAGATAACCCGACAGGTTCCAGTTGATATTCGGATTGAACGTGAAGCCGCTGAAATCGACATCGCCGAAGAGGCCGCTGAGCGTGCCGCTGGGGAGCGTCACGCCGTTCCAAATCGAACCGCTCCAGTTCAGGTTGAGTCCAAACGTCGTACCGGTGAAATTAACTTCGGTCAGGTCGGTCCAGCTCCAGTTGATGTTGTCGAAGTGGAAGCCGCTGAAGTCGATGCCCGACAGATCCCAACGGCTCCAGTTGTACCCCGACAGGGTCAAGCCACTGATAAAGTGGAACGCAACTCCGGTCGATGCGCTGGGCAGGCTGCCGGCTCTGACCTTCGAGATCATGCCGCCGATGTCTGACACGGTGCCGGTGCTCCCGGTCCAATCGACATCGAACGCGAACGCGAACGAGAAATTCGCGAAGCTCAAGTTCGCGAAGTTGAACTTCACGCCGCGCAGATTCGCGAACGAGAAATTGATCCCCGACAGGTTGATGCCGCTGAAGTCGATGCCGGACAGATCCCAGCCGCTCCAATTCAAGCTGAAGCCCGAAAGATTCAGCCCGGACTGCAGCCGCTTCATTCCCTGAGACAGATCGCCAAACAGGCTATGGAGATCGCGGTCGACGATCATTCCCGTGCAGTTCGTACTGAAGTCGAACGTCAGGTCCGAGCGGAAGAAGCTCGACCAATCGACGTCGATCGCGAATGCAAAGCTCAGGTTCACTCCAGACAGATCGCAGCCAATGAAGTTGCACCAGCGCAGATTGGCGAAGCTGAAATTGATTCCAACCAGATTCGCGCCGCTGAAGTTGATCCCCGACAGATCGAAGCCGGAAAAATTCGTGAAGGACAAATCCACGCTGCTGAAGTCGAACCCGCGCAGATCAATGCCGGACCAGTTGATGCCCGTCAGGTTTGCACCGCTCCAGTTGATTCCGCTGAAGAGATTGAAGACGTCAAACAATGCTCCCGACAGGTTGACTCCGCTGAAGTTGATGCCGGAAAGATCGAGTCCTTTGAAATTGGCGAACGACAGATTGCAGCCGCTGAAGTTGAAGCCTCGCAATGCGTCGAAGCTGAAGCCGGAGAAGTCGTAGCCGGAGAAATCGAAGCCTGACCAATCCGTCCGCGTCGTGTTGAACGGGATCGAGAAATCTTTGGCGAACAGCAAGCGCAGCGTGTCGGTCAGTCCCGACAGGCTCGGAAAATCATTGGCGGCGTAAGTGAATCCGTTGAGATATTCCTCGGTCGCATCGCGCAGCTTGAAGGTTTGAGCGCGGCCGTCGGCATCCAGGTCGATTCCGATCAGCTCACCAACGCTGCGACCAAGTCCGGGAATCTGCTGCTGGATCACATCCGCCGACAGCGCGCCATTCCCCGTGTCATCGACCGTTTGGAGTACGTCGAGAATTTTCTCTTTGAGCGCCGTGCCGATCCGCACATCCAGGAAGACATCAGGCTTCGCGACGGTGAAAACGCCGGTCTCGAGATCGCGATGAATCAGATCGGGAGCGCGGAAGATCACCGTCGGCACGCCGAAGTCATGCAGATTGAACCCCGCCCCCTGTGCGTTGAGCGTCAGTCGCCCTCGCAGGTTCGACGTCGTCGCCACATCGACCAGCTCACTGAAGGAAACTCCCGCGCGATCGGCGGAGGTCAGTCGATGCGTCCCGTCCGCGTCATCGGGATCGTTCAGTTCCACTTGAGCCGCGACACGCAGATCGACCACGCCATCACGCACTTGCACGTTCGCCAGTCCGGCGACGGAAAGGTCCGCGTCGAGTCCCGTGATCACGACGCGAGCACCGGCATCGAAGCGATTCAGACGCAGCCAGGTGTCGGTCTCGACGGCGAAGGTCGATCCCGATCCGCGAGCCAGATCAACTCCCAGATCGACGTTGAGCGCCGTCACCAGTCGCGCGGTCGCCAATCCCGACATACTGAAATCCGGCACGATGCTTTGAGCGGCATCCGGCAAATCCGCCGCGCTGAGACTGAAGGACTGACTGACTTCGGTGTCGATGTTGACCTGCAGGTTGAGGCTCAGGCCGATCCCTTGTTCGGTCACGGTCAGCCCGCCGAGGAACGCGAATGCCGGACCGGACGCACCCTCTTCAAAGACATTGTCGAGCTCAAACGGAGCCATCGCCGCTTGCAGAGTCGCGGCTTGAGCCGCGTTGAAATGCGTCAGCTTGTCATAGACCGCGCCGGCCAGCGAGGTTTTCAGCGCGTCGATCTCGGCGGCAGCACGCTGCCCTGTGCCAGCGGCGACTTGCTGCAAGTTGACGAGCACCGCGCCCCGCAGATCCGCCAGCGCGAGCGAAGCGTTGGTCAGCACTGCGCCCGTCAGATTCGCTCCCGACAGGTTCAAGTGATCGAGCACTTTGCCGGTGAAGTCGATGCCCGTCAGCCCGGCACGCTCGAAGTTCCCTTTGAGCACGCTCGGCAGACTGCTGATTCCCTCCAACGCCGCGCCGGTGAAGTCCGTCGCATCGGATAGAATCGCTCCGGCCAACTGAGCACCAGCCAGCTTGACTCCGGCGAGCTTCGCGCCGGCGAGATCAATCCCCGTGAAGACGATTCCGGACAGATCCATGCCAGAGAGATCGAAGCCAGCCAAACTCGTCCCCGACTGCATCGTCTTGACCAACGCTGCGAGGCTCCCGGGATTCGCGATGGCATCCTTGGCGAACGCCAGCGCCTGAGCCGGAACACTGAACGCCGAACTGAATTTCGCTTTGTAGATGAAGGCCTGATCGATCACCGTGTTGACGAACGTCGCGCCATCGAGCACCGCTTCCCGCAAGTTTGCTCCGGCCAATCGCGCGTTCGTGAAGTTGGCCCTCGAGAGATCCAGCAGCGACAGATCGAAACCGTCGAGCAGATAGCCGGAGAGATCCGCGATGCCGCTCGCCGGATCGAGCCGCACGGCTTGCAAGTAATTGCTTGCGGACACCAGTTCCGCCGCGATCGGGCCAGCAAAGAACGCTTTCGCCACGGACGTTGTTTGATCCACCACCGAGTTGGCGAAGTTGGCCGCGATCAGCGAGGCCGCCGAAAAATTGACGCCGCGCAAGTCCGTTTCCGCGAAGCTCGCACCGCGCAGATCCAGTCCCTTGAACGAGACGCTCGCGACCTGCGCACCGCCGAAGTTCGCGTCACGCAGCACGGCTCCCGATGTGACATTTCCGCTGCCGTCATAAGTGGCGAACGTCGCGCCGCTCAGATTCGCGCCGGAAAAATCGACGCCCGTCAGATCGGCTCCGGCGAAGTTCGCGCCATGTAGATCGGCACCGACAAAGTTGAACCCGCGCAGGTCCAAGCCGGTGAAGTTCGTGAAGGCCAACTTCGCTCCGGCCCACTCCGGCTGCACTGGCTGGAACGGCATCGCACCGGCCTTTGCCACCGCTTCATTCAGAGCCGACGCCAATCCGCGAATTGTCGCGGTCGCCGGACCCGCTGCGTTTCCATCAGTCGGCAGATTCGTACCGTTGAAGTAGTCGCGAGCGGCGTCCGTCAACGCGAACAGTTTTTGCAGAACACCGCCATCCGCCGAAACGGTGAAGAGTTCCTTCAGCGATTTTCCAATTCCCGGAATGGTCTTGGTGAGGAACTCGCTCTCGAGCGCTCCGTCACCCGCCCCGCGGAGTTGGTCGAGCACTTCGAGCAGCATGTCTCGCTGCGTCGCCGTCAGCGCGACATCGAGCGTCACGGCCGGCCCTTGCAACCGCGCGGTCCCTTGTTCGTCGATCTTGAAAAGCTGATCCGTCGCCAGCTTGACGATCGGGTCTCCGAACACGGCGGTGAAGGACTGACCGCCCACTTGGATCGCCGAGTCAACCGTCACGGTGAAGCCCGCATCGAACTTCGCCGACGGAGTGACCGCGACCAGATTCTTGAACCAGTTCGTCGGATCAGCCGCTCGCAGCACCTTGATGTCGGACAGTCGCAACCGATCGGTCCCTTGTGAATTCGAAAGCGCGACTCGACCACCGACCATCAGGCTGAGCGCGACGTCATCAACTCCGACGCTCCCCAATCCCGCGACGGCCAGCGAGGCGTGTAAGCCAGAGACTCCCAAACTCGCACCGACATCGAAGCGGTTGAGTTTGAAGTACGGATCGAGCGAACTCGCAGAAGGCAGCGGCACCGTGAAGAGGCCCGCGACCGACGTATCGCGCAGACCAAGCAGCACTCCGAGATCGAAGTCGAGCGCCAGCACGCCGCGACCGAATGCGGTTCCGGACAACTCCATCGTCGGCAGGACCGCCGCCACGGCCGGCGGCAAATCGTCGCCGCTGAGCGAAAAATCCGTCGAGAAGCTGCGGTCGATGTTCGCCTGCAAGTGGATGCCCAGATCGACTTGATTGTTGTTGAATTTGACGCCTCCCGAAAAGGTGAACGCCGGGCCGGGAGCTCCTGTCGCGAAGATGTCCTCGATCACGACCGGGTTCAGGTTCGCCATGAACGACGCACTCGTCGTCCAACTGGTCGGCAACTTGCTGAGCTTGTCAAAGAAGGCTCCGACCGCCGACGCGACATCGCCGACCGTGCCCGACAGATCGGTCCCCAGCAGCGTCGTCCCATCGAACTTCGCGCCGTTGATCGAAGTTCCTTTGAACCAGCCGAACGAAAAATCGACATCCGTGAAGTCGAGCCCGTCGAGGATCGCGCCCTCGAAGTTGATTCCCTTGAATGAGCCGAACTTGAAGTTGAGCTTGATGCTCGGCAACAAGCCGCTGAAGTCCACGCCGCCGAAGCTCACGCCGTCGAAGAGCCGACGGAACCCGCCCGACAGCCCGCTGAACAAGCCCCCCAGATTGAGGCAGCCGCTGAAGTTCGCACCGGAGAAGTCGATCGACCCGAGGCCAAACGTGATGCCGTTGAAGTTGAGCCCCGAAAAATTCGCGCCGCGAAATTTGCCCAGCAACTCGCTGAGTCCGCTGAGATCGAAGCCTCGAAAGTCGGCGAAGCTGAAATTCAAATTGACGTCAAAGCTGAGGAAGCGAACGCCGAACAGTTTCGCACCGCTGAAGTCGGCCCCGGTGAAGGTGATGCCCGTGAAGTTCAGCCCCGACAGATCCCAGCCAGAGAAATTGAAGCCCGACAGATTGAGTCCCGACCCCCAGAGACTTGAGGTACCGCTGGACGAGGACCAATTCGGCAACGACAGGTTGTGGAGCAACCCCGAAATGTTGACGTTGATCGAACTGAAGAGCGTCCCCCAATGCACGTCCCAGGCAAACGCGCCGCTGAAGTTAACTGCGTTCAGAGTCGCGCCGTGAAACGAGACTCCGCGCAAGTTGACGCCGCTGAGATTGAACCCCGACAGATTGACTCCCGAAAAATCCAATCCCGAAAGATCGAAGCGACTCCAGTTCTTGAGCGACCAGCCGGACAGATCGAGCCCGAACGAGAGCTTTTTCCAGCCGCTCGACGCACCGAACAAGCTCGTCAGATCGAAGTTCGACAGCAGATTGCCGACGTTCGGCAGCTTTCCGATCGAGAACCGGACGTTGGCCCAATTGACATCGAACGCCAGCGCGAAATTGAACTTCGCGCCGTCGAGCCACGAGCCGCTGAAGTCGGCCCAACGCAGATCGAGTCCCGAAAAATCGACGCCTCGCAAATCGCAGCCCGAGAAGTTGACCCACCGCAGGATCGACCCGAAAAAGTTTGTCGAAAAGTCAAAGCGTGCTCCCGAGAAGTCGATCCCGGTCAGATCCAGGCCGCTGAAGTTGACTCCACGTAGGTCCGCTCCGGAGAAATTGAACCCGCGCAGGAAATCCAACGAGAGCCCGCCGGCCAGTCGAAACGCCGAGAAGTCGAACCCCGCGAGATTCTTCCCCGACCAATCGAAGTCACCGATCGAGAACTTTACTTGCGTGAGGCTCGCCAGTGCGCGATTCAACGCGTCGAGCATCCCACGCACCGAGATCCCGAGATTGAACGTGAAGCCGATGCCGGTCGCCGACGAGTAATCGCTGTAGAAATAATGACCGACCGCGTCTTTGAGCTTAAACGTCCCGCCCAGTCCGCCCGCTTCGACCGTCGAGGCGCTGTTCGTCAGCAACTGGTTGAGACTCTGGCCAAGTCCCGGAATCTCTTTGTTGAAGAGATCCATCGGCAGCTTCTGACCCAGATCACGCACCTGTCCGAGCAGGTCGAGCAAACGCTCGGCCAGCGCCGGATTGATCGACACATCGAGCGACACGGCGGGCGTCGTAATCAGCAGTCCGTCGCCGCGGTATTCGAACAAACTGTCGGTCGCCAAGATCAGAATCGGCGTGCCGTACTGGCTGAGATCGAACTGTCCGAGCGTCACACTGAGCGGCAATCTCGCATCGAGACTCCCCGACGCTTGAAATTGAATCGCCGGTGACGCAGCAAGCGTCGCCAGCGTAAACCGCCCGCTGCCATCCGCCCCGTTCGGATCGAGCGACAACTCCGCGCACGCATCGAGATTCACTGTCCCATTCACGACATTGACCGTCGCCGCCGACCCAAACACCTGAGCCGACAATCCCGCCGCGACTGACAAGTTCTCAAAGTTCGAATCCACTTCGACTGAGAGCGGATGCAAGCGCAGGAAACCTCGATCAGCGAACCCGCTCGCTCCGTCCAGCGTGGTCAACTCATCCAGCCGGATGCCGACCTCGACCGATCCGCCAAGCCGCGTCCGCACATCGAGATTCGAGAATGCCGACAGCTCAATCCCCGCCGCCCCCAACGCCGCAGTGATTTCCGGCGACAGCGTCGGAGCGAATGCAAACGAGCGAGACGCATCGAACGACACATCGAATCGCAGCTCGGACCAATCATGAATCCCAGCCGTGACCGTGAACGGACTGCCCGACGTGACCGAGTTGAACAGGCTCTCTAAACCACTTGCCAGCGCCCCCAGATTGGCAAAGCCCGCCAGCGGCGCGGTCTGAATCGTCAGCAAGTCGAGGGCATAGCTCTTGGCATCCGCGAGCGAAGGCACCGTCACCGCCGTCGCATCAAATCCGCGGTTGAGAGCCTGGGCCAGCGAGACATTCAGAAACGGAATCTTCGCCGACAGCACTTCGCTCTGCACGAACTCCGTCGCAACTCCGGTCCAGCGGTCAAACGCTTGATTGATCTCACCGCGCAAGGCGGATCCAAGCGAGACATGACCGGTCAAGCTCTCGATGCCCGTCAGCGTGAAAGTCGAAGAGTCGCCGCGAGTGGCAATCGTGTCCGCCCCGCTGCGCGCGACGCCGGTCGTCGAGTCGAACCGAATCGAGTCCTTACCTGGTCCAGCGTCGATCGACGTCAATTGTCCGTCGCCGACGACTAAGAACTGGTCGCTCCCTTGAGAACCGATGATCTCATATCCCTGCCCGCCAGCGGAATACATCAGCAGGTCGCTGCGATTCGAGTCGGCATAGGACACGGTGAGATTGTCACCGGAGACCGTCACCACGAGTCCGCCCGTGACCGCCGAAAAGTCCAACGTCGTGGTGCCGTCGCCGCTATTCGAGCGAACCAACGCGCCAAAGCCGTCCCCGAAAGTTTGCACTCCGGACAGCAGCGACCGTTGTTCGAGCGCCTCGACATAAGTTGCCGAACGCGAGTTCACCGGCATTTGGCTTTGTCGCGATAGGACTCGTTGTCGCTTTCTGGAAAACGGATGACGGACACGGCGAGGGAGATCGAGCAACCAGTTCTTGAAGCGCATCGCTAAACTACTCCTCAGGTTCGGACACAACGGCTGTATTCGGCCAACGGTTCGGGCCAGGACCGATGACTTGGGAGGCGCGATTTCAGCGTGCGCATCACGCCCAAAACGTGCCCCAGCTCAAAAGCAGCTGAATCCAATATTCACGTCGAATTCCACTCATGCTGCGGCAACGTGCAATCCTCATAAATCGAGGTAGCACAAGCAACCCAGGTCTGTGAGCCGAATCCGTTTTTTGAGGTTTCCCTGGTGATTCTGCCGACGGGATATTCGAGTATTGGTGACTCAGTGCAAAACGCAATGACCGTGCGATCGACGGCCAGCGAGAGTTCAGGCCCCTCAAACGTGAGACTGAACCTTCGAAATCAGCCATTCCGTCGGCAGATTTGATGGGACAAAACCAGCCAGCAAGCCTGGGGATTTTCTTGTGGCCTCTGAAGATCGACACCGCATTTACTTGGTGGCGTCGGATGAAGTTCGTCGGGTCTGTTCGAACGCTGTGCATGGCTGGGTTGCCCATCGGAGCCGGTCGGCAGTTTGGCTAGTTTTGGATCTGCTGGTGGGGCGGAGCTGTCGGCGTGGTGGAGTCGAAAACTTTTGCCGGTGAGTTGGATGACCTCGGCGAGGCGCCGAAAACGGTCGAGGATGTGTGTCGAGTCATTGTCAGTCGGTGGGAAGTTTCCGATGCTTCCACAGCCGAACTGGTCGCCGGTTTCCTTGAACTCATCGTGGATGTCCGTCAGGAAGTTTCGCGATCGCCTGTTGAACTCGTTGATGCACATGACCGAATGGGAGCAGTTCGCGAATCAGCAGCACCGCCTAAGAGACCAGCAACAAAACTCGTTGCCCAATGCCAAGCTGATCTGCATCGACCTGCAACCGTACGGCAGCACACAGGCTCCGGAGGGAGGAAACATACTCAACGTCGGCGGTTTCAGTGACGTCGTAATTCGAAGTTGCCGCCTCGTTCCTCAGTCCCAACGCCGGCCGCTTCGTCAGCGAAGTCGAAGCTGTCGAATTGCTAACACACAGCGCGAGCCAACTGAAAACTTGACTTGCGTTGTTCAAGTGTGCGGCTTGATAAACTCGCCTTACAAACGTCCGAGTGTTTCGCTGGTTTCCAAGCCAACCTCACTTCGACTCACCGCATTCCGTCATTTCATTTGTGGCAGTTTTGTGGCGTTTCGATCATCGGACCTCTCGGGCTCTCATGATTGGCCGGAATTGCCTCAAACGCTCAAGGTGCTATCATTCCCCCAGTTGCCATGATTCGGAGTTCCAGAAGCGCCGCCGGTCAGAGAATCCCCCCCTCTCCGCTTGAAGTCCAAGCCGTCATCGTCACCCGATGGCGGCTTTTTGCTTGCGCCCGCTACTTCGCCGCTTGCTGCTTTCGCAGGTCTGAAACCTGTTGTGAGAATCCTTCGACGCGGTTGTCTGTCAGGTTGATGTTTTTTGTTTCGGCTCCCAGGCGGATGCCGACACGCTTGGCGGCACCGCGTTGTTCGACGATGCGGTTTTCGATCAGTTCGATGGATTCGGTGCCGCCTTGGATGTCGATGCCGACTCCTTCGTCGCCTCCGCTGTTGACGATCTCGTTCCGCTCGATGCGGTTGCGATGTCCGGCGAATGACGGGCCACGTTCGGGGCGGAAGAGGACACCAGCCACGCCGCTGTTCTTGATCAAGTTGTCGCGGACGATGTTGTCCGTGTCGCGATGGCCGATCGAGACGCTCGCCGTGCGAATACCTTCGATCGTGTTCTTCTCGGCGAGGCCGTATTTCACGCCCCAGCAGAAGAAGATGCCGATGTTGCAACGCTCGATGCGATTGCCTCGGATCAGCGGCCGCTGCGAGCCACTTCCCGGATGCAAGCCCAGATCGGCGTTGTCGTGGCTGTGACAATTCTCGACGACGACGTCGTGGCAGATCTGCCAACTGATGCCGTCGCCGTTGTTGTTCCGAGCTTCGACGCCGCGCATCGTCATGCGGTGGCAGTCCTGCAAGAAAATGCAGCCGGAGTAATTGCCGTCGAAGTGGTCGTTCTTCTCGCGGTTACCGTCGAGTGTGATGTTCTCGATCACGCAGTCGCTGAGGAACTCGCCGCTGATCAGCGGGAAGGAGGTCGCGATTGTCGGATCGCCCCCCTGCCAAACGTTCTCGCGCAACGCCTTGTCGAGCTTGAAGCGATTGCCCGATCGAGCCACCAGAGTCCGCTTGAGCACGGTCGGCCCACCGTTGTGCGGATTCTTGGTTCGGATCACCACACCGTCGCCGACGCGGAAACCGCTCGCGTCTTCGAGAGTCACTTCCTGGTCGTACCAATCCGAATCGACGGCCAGTTTCGTTTTCGTACTCGGCTCTTTGATGAGCATCGACTCGGCCCCGCTGCCGACGATCCGCACCTTCGAGGCGAGATAAACTGAGTTTCGTAGCCGATACGTTCCCGGCAGTACCTTGACCGTCCCGCCGCCGAGCCGCGCGACGGAATCGACCGCCGCTTGCAGAACTCGTTCGGTCGAGCCAATCAAGTCACCCTCTTTGTTGCCGACGGTGATCGTCACACGCTCGTCCCATTTCGGCTCGACGACCGAGTCGCCGGAGGTCGCGCGCGGTGACGTCACCTTCGGGCGGCCATCGTCGTCCGCTGGTAGTCGTCCAGAGACGATGACCCCGCAAGCCACGATGGCGAGCAGGGCAAGACGTGCGAATGGTCGGTGAGGCATCTTGGACTCCTGGAATCGAACGAAGTCATGAAAACCGGCACGACGCGCCAGCGAGTGTTTCCGTCGAGCGAAGGGCTGTTGACGTCCCGACCACTCGCTGGCGCTTCGTGCTGAGGTCAACCGCCGATGGAATACATCGCGCGTTTTGGTTGGATGAACCGAGCGGTGTTGATCTGGTGTCCTTCCCACTTGGCCGCGACGCAGGCTTTGACGGCGGCGGCGATTTCTTCGTCGGTTCCGTTTTGGCGCAGCAAGTCGCGGACGTCGGTCTCTTCGAGGCTGAACAGGCAGTTGCGAATTTTGCCATCGGCCGTGATGCGGAAGCGGTCGCAGTTCATGCAGAATGGCTGGCTGACGCTCGCGATGAAGCCGACGCGGCCGATGCCGTCCTCGAAAACGAACTCGGTGGCCGGCGCGTGCGGGTTTTGATCGGGGATCGGGATCAGCGGCATGATCTCGGCCGAGAGCCGCTCGATGATTTCGTGAGCGAACAGAACCTTGTCGCGCTCCCAAGCGTTGTCGGCGTCGAGCGGCATGAACTCGATGAAGCGCAGTTCGACGCCAGTCTCGCGGGCGAATTTTCCGAAAGGCACGATCTCGTCCTCGGTCATTCCGCGCACCGAAACGGCGTTGATTTTGACCGGATCGAAGCCGACTCGCTGAGCCGCCTGAATGCCTTCGATGACCTGTTCGTAGCCTTCGCGGCGTGTGATCTCTTTGAACTTCACTGGGTCAAGTGCGTCGAGCGACACGTTGATCCGCCGCAGACCGGCATCCCACAATTGTTGAGCCTGCTCGGCCAGCAGGATGCCGTTGGTCGTGATGCCGATGTCGTGAACGCCGTCGATGGCGGCGATCATCGCGACCAGCTTGTGCAGATCGCGTCGCACGAGCGGTTCGCCGCCGGTCAGCCGCACCTTGTTGACGCCCAGTCCGACGCAGATGCGCGTGAAGCGCTCCATCTCCTCGAACGTCAGCAGGTCTTTGCGATCCATGAACTGCACGTTCTCGGCGGGCATGCAGTAGAAACAACGAATGTTGCAGCGGTCGGTGACGCTGATGCGCAGGTTCGTATGTTCGCGGCCGAACGAATCGACCAGTTGTGGTGTCATGGCTTCAATCGTTTTCCTGCTGTCCGGCCGACAGCCGTGAGCCGATCGCCGACAGCCATGATACCGTTTTTCGTCGTTGAAAAACGGTATCACGGTCATCGGCTTTCGGCCTACGGTGATCGGCCGGACGACTCGGCAGCCTCGCCTGTTCCCGGATGGACCCATTCGGTGCTGCCGTCGCTCCAGTTTTCTTTTTTCCAGATCGGGACAACTTCTTTCAGGCGGTCAATGAGGAATCTTCCCGCGTCGAACGCCTGATGTCGATGGGGGCAACTGACGGCGACCGCGACGCTGACGTCGCCGAGTTCCAGATGTCCCAACCGATGCACGATACCGGCTTCGATGACGGGCCAGCGCGAGCGGGCTTCGGCTTCGAGTTCCCGGAGTTTCGCTTCGGCCATCTCCGGGTAGGCATCGTAATCGAGCGCGACGGTTTGGCGACCGTGAGTCATCTCGCGAACCGTGCCGAGAAACAGCACGACGGCACCGGCCTGAGTCGATCGGACGGATTCCGTCAGTGCAGCGAAGTCGATGGGGGCGTGGGTGAGTTGTATCATTGGTGGAAAATCAATCAGCCGCCGCTGACGGGAGGGAAGACGGCGAGGTCCGTGCGGCCGGCGACTCGTGTGGTGGGAGCAGCGTAATCGTTGCCGACGGCGATGTGCAGGCTCGGCAGGATCGGTTGCAGCGCGGGGACTTGCTCGCCGAGCACGATTCGCAAATCGGCGGCGGTCGCGGATTCCGCGAGTTCGAGTTCGAGCGTCGGTGCCCCTGCCAAATCACGGGCGCGGGCGAAAAGTTTGACGACCGTTTTCATGTGACGACAAGTTTCTTAGTGGCTGTTTGGAGGCGTTGACGAATCTCTGGCATCAGGCCGTAAGACAGCGCGAGCAGCTTCAACGGGTGCAGAGTCGGGATGGTCGTGCCTTGTTCCATCTGCATCTTGCAACTGCTGCATTCGGTCAGGCCGATGTTGACGTCGGTTTCACGCATGTGCTGGATCAGATCGTGGCCGATGCGCAGCGACGTGTCGAAGTTCTCGCGCGTCAGGCCGAACGCGCCGGCCATGCCAGAGCAGCCTTTCTCAACGGCGAAGACTTCCAGTTCAGGAATTTGCTCCAGCAGCTTGAGCACCGGGCTGCCGTGGCGCAAGGCTTTCAGGTGGCACGGCGTGTGATAGGTCGCGGTCAACTTCAGCGGGCCAAAGTCGGTGCGGAGTTGTTCCTTCGCGAGCAATCCCGCGAGAAAGTCAGTCGCCTCGACCACTTGATCGGCGACGACCTGCACGTCGGGATGGTCGAGCAGTCTCGGATATTCGTACTTCAAACAGAGTGCGGCGGCCGGTTCGGTGCAGATGATTGGGATTCCCTCGCGGGCGAGTTCCGAAAGCTCGCGGACGTTCTGCTCGGCTACTTTGCGAGCAGCGCCGAGGTCGCCGGCGGAGATCATCGCCATGCCGGAGACCGTTTGATCTTCCGGGACATGCACTCGCACGCCGTTGTGTTCAAGGATCGCCAGAAACGCTCGGCCGAGTTCCGGGTCGTGGTAGTTCGCGAAGTGATCGACGAAATACACGACGGGCCGATTTTTGCCAAAGTCGTGCGGCATTTCGGTCAGCTCGCGTGGGATCGAGTCCAGCAACGGCTTGCGAGCAAACGTCGGCAGTTTGCGTTGCCGATGAATGCCGACAGTCCGCTCCAGCAGCCAACGCGAGGTCGAGTTGTTCAAACTCCAGTTTACGAGCCAGTTCAGAAAGCAGCCGATCGCGCCAAACGAGTGCGCTCGGGACAGAATCCAGTGAGCGCGATCGAGACCATGCTCCGCGACGTTGGCCGCTTTCGCCTCGATCATCATCTGTGGGATGTTGACGTTCGCGGGGCATTCCAATTCGCACTGCTTGCAGTTGAAGCACAGGTCGGCGACCCGCTTCATCTCCGCCGAGGCGAATTCCTGCGGTGAAATTTGGCCGGCCAAGAAGTTGCGGACGAGATTCGCTTTCGCTCGCGGAGAGGCTTCCTCAGTCGGATCGACATGAAAGAACGGGCACATCCGCAGATCGGGGGACTGCGTGCGGCACATGCCACAGCCATTGCAAGTCGCCGCCTGCGCCAGCAGTTCGTCCGGTTTCCATTTCAAATGCAACTCGATCAGCGTCGGGGTCGGGAGACCTGCGCCGAGCGAGGCCGGAGCACTCGCGAGCGCGGACGGCCGAAGGTTTTTGACCGTCAGATGCGGATCGTCGCTGACGATCTTGCCTGGGTTCATGATGTGCAGCGGATCGAAGATGTCCTTGACCTGCTGAAAGACTCGATACAGCGAGCCGTATTGCGAACGGAGAAAACTGGTGCGTGACAACCCGTCACCGTGCTCGCCGCTGATCGTGCCGCCGACTTCGAACACCGCTTGATACAGGTCGCGTGCGAGTGCCTCGATGCGCGGCCCGTCGGCCGGAGTCGGATTGGGAAGGAACGGCCGCAGGTGAATCTGCCCCGCCGCCGCGTGCGAGTACAACGACGCGATGACCTCGTGCTTTTGCAAGACTTTTTGCATCCGGCCGAGGAATTCGCGCAGCTTGTCCGGCGGGATCGCAAGCGCTTCGACGAACGGCTGCGGACGGATCGCTCCCTTCACGCGATTGAGATGCGGCACGACTTTGCGCGGCAGCGACCACAGCAGTTCGGCGGAGTCGTAGTCGTAGGCGTCCGCTGCCAAGTGGCCGTCGAAGCGCTTCGCCGTCTCGACCGCGAAGCGAATGCGGTCGCGAGCTTGAGTCTCACTGAAGCCCGTCTGTTCGATGATCAACGCCGCCTCGGCGGTCGGCGGAATGATGTGCGTGAAGAAGGCATCAGCCTCGCGCGCGAGCGTCAGCAATCGGCGGTCGAGTAAGTCGCACGCGCTGGGAAGCTGATCGCTCAAAGCGTGAACCGCATCGACGGCGGCATCCAGGCTCGTGAACACCAGCAGCGCAACTCCGCGACCGGTCGGCAGCGGAGCCGTGTGCAACGTCGCCGCCGTAAACAGGCCCAGCGTCCCTTCGGAACCAACCAGCAGCCGCGCGGCGTGCAGATGCGTCCGCGACAACACGCCGCGCAGAAAGTATCCCGAACAGTTTCGCGGAATCGGCGGTTGTTTCTCGCGAATGAGGTTCTCGCCTTCGGACAGAATTCGAGCCAAGCGGCTGACGAGTCCCTGCCGAACCTCAGCCTCTGTGGCCTTCAGGCCAGGATCACTGTTTCCCAGTAACGTGGCGGCCAGAGCCGTGACGCTGTCCGTCACAGCGCCCAATGGATCGCTCAGCAATGACTCGACCGCCGGCTTGCCAGCCTCTCTCGACGAAGCCGCCGCTTCGAGGGGTTCGTTGCCGAATTCGACACACTGGCCTCCGGGCAGAACGACTTCGATGGACCGAACGTGGTCGCGCGAGGAACCGACTCGCATCGAGCGCGATCCCGCCGCATCCGTCGCCAACATGCTGCCAATCGTCGTGATGGTCGGATTCGACGGGTCCGGCGGAAAGTAGCGGCCCTGTTCTCGCAGCACGCGATTCAGATCATCGAGCACGACTCCCGCTTGGACACGCACGGTGTCGGGACCGATCTGCTCGATCTTCGTGAGGTGTCGCGAGCAATCGACGATCAAGCCCCGCCCAAGTGCCCCGCCCGTCACACTGGAACCTGACCCACGCGGAATCAGCGGGATCTTTTTCTCAGCCGCGTATTTGGCGAGCGTGATGACGTCGTCGCGACTGGTCGGAAAAGCGACTCCCAGCGGCTGGATCTGATACCAACTGGCATCACTGGCAAACATCGCGACCGTGAGCGCATCGCAGGCGACTTCGCCCACAAACACGCCCGACAAGTCTTCGACGATGCGCTGCCGCTGGTCGTCCAAAAGTGATCCCTCCAGGAATTCCAAAACTCGAAATCCGAAGAGGGGCTTGTTCAACCTTCGGGTTTCGAGTTTCGGTTTTGGGGTTTCTGTCCCATCTCTTCCAGCCGAATCGCCTCTTGCCGGTAACGCTCGTGCGTTTCGAGATTGAACCGTTCGTACCGCCCGCCGAGTGGCGTATGGCGGTGCCGAGCGCGACACCGATAACACACCAACACATCAGGCATCAAAGTGTAGAGCACCCCATCCAGCAACGCGAACAGCAGCAGCACGCCGATCGCCCAGGCCGGCATCATGTACCACCAGAAAATCGTGCTCACCAACGCTCCGGTGCCGACCATCAGGATGCCCAGCCGCTGCGGAAAATCTTTCTGCCGCCACAAGTCTCCGCACCCGCAGACGACACAATTCGCCGGCTCAGTCGCCGCACGATTCTCTTCCGACACCGGCCGCTGCCAAGCACACGCCGAGCAGCGCAACGCGGTCGTCTCGCCAGCCACTTCGGCGACGTTCTGGCCATGACACGACGGACATTCAAAGACGATCCACATGCAGCTATCTCAAATTTCAAATCTCAGATTTCAAAATGGCAAACTGGTCTCTTGCAACAACAGCGCCGCCGTCATGTCTCCGATGAATGCCAAGATCACACCGACGAACAGCACACCGGTCGCCGCCTGCGTGTTGCGGTATTTCAAGATTTGCCACACCATCAGACTGACAACGATTGGCCCGATGACTCCCGCCAGCCAACGCAGGCCGAGCCAGGCTTTCGGCACTGCCGCCAATCGTAAGCTTGTCTCGGCCGAGTCGAAGGCTCCGCCCCACAACATGAGCACGACCGCAGCGGAAACAATCAGACGCAGCAGACCCGCGACTCCCATAAACAGATTGAGCCGCTTCAGCGGTTCAATCGACATCGTCGGCGTTGTCAAATACCAGTGCCCCAGCAACATGCCGACGACTGTGCTGCCCAAAAGAGCCGCGCCGGCGAACTCCGAAGTGGCGATCAGCGCACCGGTGAGGTGTGATGTCGCCACGGAAGGCAACGTGCCGACGACCACTGTGTCGGCGATGTAAATCACGACGTTGGGGATGAAATGTGGCACAACGATCAACGCCGTTGAGAAAAACAATACGCTGTAGCCAACTCGTTCCGCCCCCGTTCGGCGTTCCAGTGTCCACAACACAGAACCGACAAAGCCGAGCAGTCCGAGCAAAGCGATGAGTCCGACCGACAAACTCATCAAGATCGGAAGCCATCCGAGCTCAGACGAATGTGCGGCACCCGTGATGGATCGCACTTCCATCGCAGCCGACAGTGTCGCGAGCACTCCCAGGCCCATGACCACCAGCATCTGAATTCGGAAGAATCCGGAGGTCACTTGGCGGCGCGGCATCAGTGCCCACATCAGGCTCATGCCGCAGATCAGACGCAATGCAAACTGAGCAATCATGTCGTCAGCTACCTCTGATTGATCAGCGACATGACTTCGGCGCGGCTGGATTGATTCGTCAGGAACAAGCCGCGAACCGCACTGGTGATCGTGATGCTGCCCGGCTTCTTGACGCCTCGAATCGACATGCAGGAGTGCTCCGCCTCCAGCACGACGA